>NZ_JBIQDP010000027.1:0-63054 GCF_045370945.1 Pseudobacillus sp. 179-B 2D1 NHS | reverse complement strand
AGCCACCGGTCAAATATCGGCAGCTGGCTGCTTAAAGGTGTTTTGATCCCTGTCTCAAAAATAGGGGTCAGTCCCGTTGATATGGCGGGGGTTTCTTATATGTTATCCTATTGAACCTTCCATTTCGAATTTAATCAGACGGTTCATCTCAACCGCATATTCCATTGGAAGTTCTTTTGTAAACGGCTCAATGAAGCCCATGACGATCATTTCTGTCGCTTCTTCCTCTGAAACGCCACGACTCATTAAGTAGAACAATTGTTCCTCAGACACTTTTGACACTTTTGCTTCATGCTCAAGTGAAATGTTGTCGTTCAAAATTTCATTGTAAGGAATTGTATCCGATGTCGACTGGTTATCCATAATAAGTGTATCACACTCAATGTTAGAGCGTGCCCCCTCGGCTTTGCGGCCAAAATGGACAACACCGCGGTATGTGACCTTTCCACCGTGCTTTGAGATTGATTTTGACACGATTGTAGAGGACGTGTTTGGCGCTAAATGAATCATTTTGGCACCTGCATCCTGATGCTGTCCTTTGCCGGCAATAGCAATGGACAACGTCAAACCACGTGCGCCTTCGCCTTTTAAAATAACCGCTGGATATTTCATTGTTAATTTTGAACCGATATTTCCATCGATCCATTCCATAGTTGCATTCTCTTCACATACCGCACGCTTTGTTACAAGGTTATATACGTTATTAGCCCAGTTTTGAATAGTTGTATAACGGCAATAGGCGTCTTTGCGGATGACAATTTCGACCACCGCACTATGCAAAGAATTTGTTGTATAAACCGGTGCTGTACATCCTTCTACATAGTGAACAGAAGACCCTTCGTCAGCGATGATTAGCGTACGCTCAAATTGCCCCATGTTTTCAGAATTAATTCGGAAATAGGCTTGCAGCGGTGTATCTACCTTCACGCCTGGTGGTACATAGATGAATGAACCGCCTGACCATACAGCAGAATTCAATGCCGCAAATTTATTATCAGTTGGCGGAATGACTGTCGCCCAGTATTTGCGGAAAATCTCTTCGTTTTCTTTTAATGCAGAATCTGTATCTTTAAAGACGATCCCAAGTGATTCTAAGTCTTCCTTCATGTTGTGATACACTACTTCGGATTCATATTGAGCAGAAACACCTGCGAGGTACTTTTGCTCTGCTTCCGGAATACCAAGCTTATCAAACGTTTGTTTAATTTCTTCCGGCACTTCATCCCATGAACGTTCTGCCCGTTCAGAAGGTTTTACGTAGTAGTTGATTTCGTCAAAGTTTAAAGCGGATAAATCTCCACCCCATTGTGGCATAGGCATATTGTAAAAATGCTCAAGCGACTTCAAACGAAAGTCCAGCATCCATTCAGGCTCATCTTTTAATTTGGAGATTTCTTCAACAATTTCACGTGTCAAGCCGCGTTCTGAACGGTACACTGAAACGTCTTTATCTCGAAAGCCATATTTGTAATCCCCGATCTCCGGCATTTTTTTAGCCATGTTTCATTCCTCCTGTTAGTTTTATTATTCTTGCTCAGACAAGCCTTTTTCCATGGCCTTCCATGCAAGCGTCGCACATTTGATGCGGGCAGGAAATTTAGCTACTCCCTGCAATGCCTCAATGTCGCCAAGATCCAAATCATCTGGATAGTCGTTTCCTTGCATCATTTCTGAAAAGACCTTTGAAAGTTTTAAAGCTGTCTCTATATCTTTGCCTTTAACCGCTTGTGTCATCATGGAGGCAGAAGCCATTGAAATGGAACATCCTTCTCCATCAAATTTCGCTTCTGACACTTTTCCACCTTCTACATTCATTGTGAGATGAATGCGATCTCCACAAGTCGGGTTATTCATATCAATGGTTAACGTGCCGTCTTCTAACTGTCCTTTATTACGAGGATTCTTATAGTGATCCATAATGACTTGGCGATACAGCTGATCTAAGTTATTAAAAGACATCACTGAAATACTCCTTTGTTTTAACGAGTCCCTGGACGAGCTTATCGACATCTTCTTCCAAATTGTACACATAGAAGCTTGCTCTTGCAGTTGCTGAACATTCCAGCCACTTCATGAGGGGTTGCGCACAATGATGGCCTGCCCGAACAGCAATTCCTTCCGCATCAAGCACAGTCGCTACATCATGAGGGTGCACATCGGCCAAATTAAATGTAACAAGTCCAGCACGCTTTTCACCGGCAAGCGGTCCATAGATTGTCATGCCTTCAATTGTACTAAGCCGTTCCATTGCATAGTCAGCTAAATGATGTTCATACTTCTCAATCTCATCAAGACCGATCTCTTCAAGAAAATCAATAGCTGCGCCTAAGCCAATGGCTCCCGCAATAATCGGCGTGCCGCCTTCAAATTTCCAAGGAAGCTCCTTCCATGTTGAATCATTAAGCCCCACAAAATCAATCATTTCGCCGCCAAATTCCACCGGTTCCATGTTTTCAAGAAGTTCCTTCTTGCCGTACATTACACCAATGCCGGTTGGCCCGCACATTTTATGACCCGAAAAAGCAAGAAAATCGCAATTTAACTCTTGAACATCAATCTTCATATGCGGAGCAGTCTGTGCTCCATCTACAACCATGACGGCTCCTTTTTCATGAGCGATCTCGGTAATTTCTTTGATCGGGTTAATCGTGCCGAGCACATTTGACACCATCATAATAGAAACAATTTTCGTCTTTTCTGTAACTATTTCCTTTACATCTTCAAGCGAAACTGTTCCATTGTTCTGAAGCGGTAAATATTTCAGCACCGCCCCTTTTTCTTTAGCAAGCTGCTGCCAAGGAATAATGTTGCTGTGATGCTCCATGTAGGTGATAACGATTTCGTCGCCCTCACCTACATTTGCCCGTCCATAGCTTTGAGCAATCGTGTTAATAGAGGTTGTCGTTCCTCTTGTAAACACAATTTCTTCACGAGCCCTTGCATTAATAAATTTACGTACCTTATCGCGCGCACCTTCATAGGCATCCGTTGCTCGGTTACCAAGTGTATGCACGCCCCGGTGCACGTTAGAATTGTACTGACGATAGTAGTTGTCAAGCGCTTCAATTACCTGTACAGGCTTTTGAGAAGTCGCTGCATTATCTAAATACACAAGCGGATGACCGTTCACTTCTTGATCAAGAATAGGGAAATATTTTTTAATTTCCTTGGCGTTCATCAGCGTACTTTCCTTTCAATCACTTCAGTCAGTTGCTTTTTCACGCCTTCAATTGGCATTTTTTCAACAACTGGTGCTAAAAATCCATGAATGATTAAACGTTCAGCTTCATTACGGTCGATTCCTCGGCTCATCAAATAGTATAGCTGCAATGGATCTACACGGCCAACGGAGGCAGCATGGCCAGCTGTTACATCATCTTCGTCAATGAGAAGGATTGGGTTAGCATCGCCGCGTGCTTTCTCACTAAGCATTAAAACACGTGATTCCTGCTCTGCATTTGACTTAGAAGCACCGTGCTCAATTTTGCCAATACCGTTAAAGATAGACTTAGCGGCATCTTTCATCACACCATGCTTTAAGATGTAACCTTCTGTATGCTTACCAAAATGAACGACTTTAGTAGTAAAGTTTTGAGATTGGCTGCCACGACCGACAACCACTTGTTTTGTATCGGCAAATGAGCCGTCTCCAATCAGATTCGTAACATTCTCAGAGACTGTGTCACCATCATTCATCATGCCTAGCGCCCATTCAATGCGAGCGTCACGGCCTGTAACTCCGCGGCGGTTCACATAGGTTGTTACCCCACTTGCCAAATTATCAACAGCACCATAAACAACTTTGGCATTTGTACCGGCAGCCACTTCTGCCACAATATTTACTACTCCATTTTCAGGTGTAACCGTCGACACATAGTTCTCTACGTAAGTCACTGAGCTATTGTCATCCGCTACAACAAGCACGTGATTGAACAACACGGCTTTCTCGTTATCTTGAATATACACAGCCTGAATTGGTTCTTTAACTTCAACGTTTTTCGGTATATATAGAAAAGCTCCACCATTCATTAAAGCTGCATGCAAAGCTGTGAGTCTATGTTCGTCCGGTTTCACTACGCTAGTCATAAAATACTTTTGAACAAGATCGCTATGCTCGCGAACAGCAGTGGCAATATCTGTGAAAATTACACCCTGTTCTGACAGATCCTCGGAAATAGCGAGGAAAGCCGGTGTCTGGTTGCGTTGAATATAAAGGTTTTTATTAACCTCTTCAAGATTGATTAACGACTTTACCTGTTCCGGAAGCTCTTCAAGAGAAGCAAATGGCTCACTCGTTACTGTATGAGAAGGAAATTGTGTAAAGTTCCAATTCGTAATTTTCGTTTTTTCTGCTTTTGGCAGCGGCAATTCCTCCGCTTTTTCAAGGGCTGTCAGGCGTAAATCAGCCAGCCATTGTCCCTCGCCTTTTTCTGCTGAAAAAGAGCGGATATACTCTCGATCTACTGGTAGGTTTGTTTCTACAGTCATGTCCGTCCTCCTAGTTATCCAACTTTCGTTTATCGATAAAGAAAACCGCTTCTTTATTTTGCATTGCCTCTCAAGGTATAACCTGTTCTAGCTGTGTAGCTGAAACATGCCACACAGCCAGAATGGCTTACATGTATTGTCCCAAAAAAGGCAGCACCGCTTTTCTTTGTACAGCTCCGTCTTTTTTGGGAATGGAAGCCCTATGCTTGTCTTCCCAGAATAGGCGGCTCTGCTTTTTGTTCTTACTGGCTTACTGTTTCGTCTTCGATGCCTAGCTCTTGTTTGATCCAATCGTACCCTTCCGCTTCAAGGCGTTGAGCAAGCTCTGCTCCACCTGATTTCACGACACGGCCTTGCATCATAACATGAACTACATCAGGTGTAATATAGTTAAGAAGACGCTGATAGTGAGTGATCATTAAGCAGCCAAAATCTTCGCTGCGCATTTCATTGATTCCTTTAGCTACTACTTTTAAAGCATCAATATCAAGCCCTGAGTCGATCTCATCAAGGATCGCGATTTTCGGTTTAATCATCATCAATTGTAAAATTTCATTACGTTTTTTCTCCCCGCCTGAGAAGCCTTCATTTAGGTAACGTTGTGCCATGTCTTGGTCCATTTCCAATAGATCCATTTTTGAATCCATTTCACGGATAAATTTCATTAAAGAAATTTCATTTCCCTCTTCACGGCGGCTATTAATAGCAGAGCGAAGGAAATCGGCATTCGTTACTCCACTAATCTCGCTTGGATATTGCATAGCAAGGAAGAGACCGGCACGCGCGCGTTCGTCTACTTCCATTTCAAGAACATCCTCTCCGTCCAATTCAATGCTTCCGCTCGTTACTTCATATTTAGGATGACCCATAATAGCTGCAGATAAAGTGGATTTACCTGTTCCATTTGGTCCCATAATTGCGTGGAACTCTCCACCTTTTATTTCAAGATTTACACCTTTTAAGATTTCTTTTCCATCAATGGATACGTGTAAATCTTTAATTGTTAATGTTGAAGCTGTCATGTCCATACCTCCGTAATCATCGAAGCAAATCGATGTTTATTATCATTCTCAATTTATTCTCATTACAATCTTATAACAAATGAAAATTATATTCAACCGGTCTGACTGAATTGTCCCGGATATTTGATGATAGTTCATCCTTCATATGAAATCAAGGGAAATGGGAGCCATTTTTCTTAGTTTCTCCCTTGTTTATTTATCTTATTTACAATAGATTTTCTTTTTGAATCATAGAAAAAGCCAGCATGTGTGCTGGCTTTCAGATGGTTGGCAAACTTCCGCGTTCTTTATTGCTATAGCAATTTCGCTCCTGGCGAGTTTTATGGCTTCAAAGACAGTCGTTTTCAATATTTGCGGTAATTTTGTTTTGAACCTTCAAAGTCGGCTCATACGCTAAATTTGAAGGTTTACTTATATGCAATTTTATTATGAAAGATGGTTCGTAAATTTACGGTTGTGATCAGCAACCATTCGTCGGCTCTCCACATATTCCTCTTCACGTTGACGTTCAACATTCATTCTCACTTCATGATTTTGGCGGTACACCTCATATCCAACTCCACGGGATCCATGCATAGCCTTTTCCATACTGTCTGTGTACTGCAAATTCAGTGAGTTTAACGAGTTAATGGGGAATCAATCCTTTCGGTTTTTAGAATGAAATTTTCTTACAGGAACTATCGTAACAGTCTTTCCTTTTTTTCACAAAAGGCATATGAACTGCTCTTACCTGCTCACGCGTGATTTTGCGTGCTTCCTGTCTTTTATATAACCCCATTCTCAAAATTTAAACCATATCCTGCTTGATTCTTAATTTTCCGAAAGAGTCCCCATTCTGTCGTTTTAATGATTTACTTTTAATTCATCGATCGCTTCCTGTACAAGTGTTACTGCCTGGCTCATTGCCGCCCCACCTCCAAAAGCTGCGGCCACACCAAGCGATTCATAAATTTCCTGTTCACTGCACCCTTGATCCAAGCAGCCTTTCACATGATAAAGGATGCAATATTCATCTTGTGAATAGACGCTAATGCCGAGAGCAATCAGCTGCTTTTCTTTTTGGCCGATTTCTCCCTCCTTAAAACACTCTGCCGTAAATGCATTAAAATGACCAGCGAGCCCAGGCATTTTTTTTGTAAATGTGCCAAGCCCCTCTTTATATTCTAATAACGCTGCTTCTGTTGATGTTAAAACTTCTCTGTCCATAGGATAGCCTCCTCTGTTTTTATCTTTTTTAATATGCAGCAAGTAAAAAAGCTTTATTCAAATAAAGAATAAGAAAAGATTTTTCAGCCAAACAGAGAACTGGCCTTTACGATGAAAGATAAAAACACCTGCAAGGGACTCCTTGCAGGTGTTTTTATCTTTATTTGTTAACCGGTACGACTGCTCCGCCCCACTCTTTCAAAATAAAATCCTGAATTTCTTTTGAATGAAGGACTTCTACCAGCGCTTTGATTTTTTCTTTGTCTTCATCGCCCTTGCGGACAGCAATAACGTTTACGTATGGTGAATCTTTGTCTTCAATAGCGATTGAATCCTTTAACGGATTTAAACCAGCATCGATTGCATAGTTAGAGTTAATGAGAACTGCATCGCCTTCTCCGTTGTTATAGGCCTGTGGAAGAAGAGCGGCTTCATAATTATAATCAAACTTCAAATCTTTTTTGTTCTCCGCGATATCTTCAACTGTCGCTTCCTCTTTCTTTACGCCGTCTTTTAATTTAATGAGTCCTTCTTTTTCAAGCATGGTTAAAATACGTCCGTGGTCTGCAACCGAGCTGCTCATTAAAATAGTTGCCCCTTTTGGAAGTTCCTCAAGGGTTTTATATTTCTTAGAATATACACCGATCGGTTCAATATGAATGCCGCCAGCATTTACAAAATCATAGCCATGCTCTTTCTTTTGAGACTCAAGATAAGGGATATGCTGGAAATAGTTAGCATCCAAATCTCCCTCTTCTAAAGACTTGTTCGGTAATACATAATCTTGGAATGTTTCAACCTTCAGATCATAACCTTTTTTCTCAAGCAACGGCTTAGCTTCTTCTAAGATCACCGCGTGTGGTACGTTCGAAGCACCAACAACGATTTCCTTATCTTCTTTGCCGCCTTCTTTTGCTTTCTCATCTTTCTTATCATCTGAGCCGCCACAGGCAGCCAACGCAAACACAACTACTGCAGTTAACAAAGTAAGCAACCACTTTTTCATCTTTCTTCCCCTCCTAAAATTTATCTTTTATCTAACTTATTAGTAATAAGATCACCAATCAATTGAATCACAAACACAATGATTAAAATAATAATCGTAGCAACCAAAGTGACATCATTCCGGCTGCGCTGGAATCCATCCAGATAAGCAAGATTCCCCAGACCGCCAGCTCCAATCACACCTGCCATGGCCGTGTAGCCAACCAGAGCGATCGCTGTAACAGTAATCCCAGAAACAAGCGCTGGCATTGATTCAGGAAGCAGTACTTTAAAGATAATCGTACTCGTTTTTGCTCCCATTGCTCGCGCTGCCTCAATGACTCCTTTGTCAATTTCACGCAGGCCGATTTCAACCATGCGCGCATAGAAAGGAGCTGCCCCGATGATAAGGGCTGGCAGTGCCGCATTTTCACCGATCATTGTACCGATAAGCGCTTTTGTAAATGGAATTAATAAAACAATCAATATAATGAAAGGAATGGAACGAAAAATATTAACAAAAGCAGAGACAATGCTGTAAATTACTTTATTGCTCCATATATTTCCTTTAGCTGTCAAAAATAACAGCAGACCAAGGAGTATGCCCAAAATAAAGGTAGCCACCACGGATATACCCGTCATATAAAGGGTTTCATTTGTCGCTTCCCACATTTTTTCCCAATCAACATTAGGGAACCATTGTTCAAGCATGATGGATCACCTCCGAGCTGACTTCTTGCTTGTCGAGATAGGCCACTGCTTGTGCCACTTCCTCTGGTTCACCCGTTAAATGAACGAATAGTGAACCATACGCACCGTTTTGCGTCTGCGACACTTTCCCTTGGACGATATTTACCGCTATGTTAAATTGACGGATTAAATTCGTAATGATTGGCTGCTCTGCACTTTCACCAATAAAAGTAAGCTTGACTACCTTGCCATTTGGAAACTGTTCAAGCAAGTGCTCTATGGTTTCTTTTGATTCTTCTGGCTCGGTCACTTGTTGAACGAACCGCTTTGTAATTGGCTGCTCGGGCGATTTGAAAACGTTGAGCACCGAACCAAGTTCTACGACACGGCCTGCTTCCATTACTGCCACCCGATGGCAAATTTTCCGAATGACATGCATTTCATGAGTGATGAGCACAATTGTTAATCCAAGACGTTTATTAATATCAACAAGCAGATCTAAAATAGCATCCGTTGTTTGCGGATCAAGTGCTGAGGTAGCCTCGTCACACAACAGAACTTTCGGGTCATTTGCGAGCGCCCGGGCAATACCGACGCGTTGCTTCTGTCCGCCGCTCAATTGTGAAGGATAAGCGTCTTCTCTTCCTTCCAAACCAACTAATTTAATCAACTCATCCACTTTCTTAAGGCGCTCTTCTTTCGACACACCCGCAATTTCTAGCGGAAAGGCAATGTTATCTCGCACCGTTCTTGACCAAAGAAGATTAAAGTGCTGGAAAATCATGCCGATCTCCTGGCGCGCCTGACGCAGCTCGCTTCCCCGGATTTTTGATATCTCCCGGTCCGCAACAACAACAGAGCCCGAAGACGGATTTTCAAGACCGTTCAGCATCCGGATAAGTGTGCTTTTCCCAGCTCCACTGTAACCAATTACACCAAAAATCTCGCCTTTATCTATCGTTAAGTCAATATTATCTACTGCTGTCACTTTTCCATTTTTTGTGGAAAAGACTTTTTTTACATTTTTTATTGAAATCATGCGGCGGTTTTCCTCCATTCCACCCGAAAAAATAAAAAACCTTTCTGCAAAATGAGCAGAAAGGTGTTCTTTAGTAGATTCCTTTCTCTCATCTCCCAAAGCAAAACGCTTTGTGTGAATTGGCACCTTTTCAACAAGCGCTCGCTGTTGACGGTTGCCGGGCTTCATCGGGCACATCCCTCCACCTCTCTTGATAAGAGCTGTATGCAATATGTTGTTCTTAATGGATTTGATTTTATCATTATTCTACGAAAATTGTCAATTATTCTTTAAAAAAATGTTTTTATGCTGTATCAAACTTTTCATAATAAGGGCGGCATAACCAAAGGAACGATTCAAACCAAAGCTTAACCCGGTAAAATCCTGACACCTCGACTGCCCCCATCGCTTCATACAAGCGCAGCTGACCCTGCCCCTCTAAGAGCGGTTCAAGCCCACCCCTCAACCGTAAATGCCAATGATCCGTGCTGCTATTTGAAAGCTGCATTCCCTGATGGCTGATCACGAGCAGCCAGCTCTCACTTTCTCCTACCAGCAGCACGTGTACAGGTTCGAGCGGGAGCAATGGCCAGATATGCGTTCTACCATGGCAAGCTGCCTGTACAGCTAACAATTTCTCTTTCATTTTATTTCCCCCTCTGTTCGCTTTAGCTTTACTTAATAACTTCCAAGCAGAGGAGGAAATCTCCTTTATTAATTACTCGACAAAGTGCGCACTCATTCGCATATTTCGTCAAACATGCCTATATAAAAAACTGCCTCCCTGTAGGAAGCAGCAATCATATATATTGACTTAACTTCTCATATATATGAGGAACCGACTGAAAGGCATAAATCTTTTCCTTTAATTCCCCTTCTTTAAATATAAGCAGACATGGGACACTTTCAATCGCATGATGAATCGCAAAGCTCTCATGATAATTCACATCCATGCGGGCCCATATAAAGCCGTTGTCTACCTTCTCGACAACGTCGACCATCTTTCCAGCTAATTGGCACGTTCCGCACAGCGGTGTATACGCATAGATGGCTACTAAGTGATTCGTCCTGATTAATTCGTTTATATTTTGTTCCTTTTGCATTTCATCCATCCTTTTGTAAAAACTCCCCATGTACATCAATGTTGGCACTTAATAATACAGAAGCCAGATGGCGGTAAGGAGCAGTAGCGACTTCTTTATAGACACGGTCAATGTATAAATGGTGAGCTTCGGGAAATTCACGGATAAATTGCTGACGCAGCTTTTCCCCGGCGCGGTCTGCATCAACAAGGATATATACATCTTGTCCTTCCAAGCTTTCAATTAACTCATCCAGCCGGCTCAGCCCGATTGTTCCATTCGTACAAATGATGTCCACCGGCTCATTTACAATTTCTTGTACTTTCTTCCGATCCGAAGCCCCTTCTACAACGATTGTTTTTTCTGTACGCATGAATATCCCTCCACCGTCTGAATATCTTGCCTCACAGTTTAATTGTCCTTTATTTAGTAAGAAATTGCAAAAGAACACTCCCTAAACCGGAAGTGTCCTTTTCTCATTTCATTAATCTTCTTGTGTCATTTCATCATACTGTTCAGCTGTCATTAAGTTATCCAGCTGCGCAGTATCAGATAATTCGACAACGATCATCCATGCTTTTTCATATGGTGATTCATTAACGAATTCAGGATTATCATCAAGCTCTTCATTTACTTCAACAACTTTTCCGCTGACAGGAGCATATAGCTCGGAAACTGTTTTTACAGATTCAACACTACCAAATGGTTCGTCAGCTGTGATTTCATCTCCTACAGATGGAAGCTCAACGAACACGATGTCGCCAAGTTCTGATTGCGCAAAATGCGTAATGCCGATACGGACGGTATCCCCTTCTGTTTTTACCCATTCATGCTCTTCTGAATAACGTAATTCTTTCGGTGTGCTCATATAAATCCCTCCATTACCTGATTTCAATTAAAACTTTACTTATTATAAAGGCATAAAGCAAGAAAAATAAGCTTTACGCACACTTTACAACCATTGTTTTTCAAATTCTTCCTCTTTAAACCCAACAGTCACTTTGTCACCATCAGTAGTAAGAGGGCGCTTAATAAGCATGCCATCGGAAGCGAGCAATTCCAGTAATTCCTCGTCGGAAGCGGTGCTTACTTTGTCCTTTAATCCAAGCTCGCGATACTTTTTGCCGCTCGTATTAAAAAACTTTTTCAATTCAAGTCCACTTTTTTTATATAAGTCTTTCAATTCTTCCTTGGAAGGCGGATGTTCCACAATATGTATTTCCCGAAAATCAACATTATGTTCTTCCAGCCATTTTTTTGCATTGCGGCATGTTCCGCACTTCGGATACCAGTAAAATGTTAATGTCACTCTTCAATCAGCCTCCTATTTACACAGTGCTCGGCTTTAAAATGTTTTCGCCACCGTTTTCAATTCTCCTGCTCTATTAATTAAAATATACCTGCTTTTTTAATAAAAGACAAAGTTTCAGCTATTCTTCCCCTCCATAACCAATATCCAAAATTACTCAAAAATGGTTTTTAAATTCCTTTATAGGGAATAGCGTTGATGACGGAGGTGTTGATCATGAAAAAAATACAAGACGATACACTGTTCGTTATCGAAAAGCTGAAAGCAGAAAAATATCAAGAGATCAATGACATGTTCACGAGCAAGAAACCTTATGACTTAGCCGCTATTTTTCAAAACCTTCCCGAAAAGCATCGAGCTTCCATGCTAGAACATCTTAATGAAGCTTCTATCGCCAGTATGATACAAAAGTTTAATCAGCTGAAACAACTTGAGTTGCTGGGAAAAATCGGTCCTGCCAAAGCAAATAAAGTTCTCTCCCTTCTGGACACCGATGTATTGTCTTCTCTTTTACTTCACTTCCCAAAAGCCGATCTTGATAGTTTCTTATCAGAGATAAATGATAGTGAAGCCAAATATTTAAAACGAATGATGAGCTATGAGCGAAACACGGCAGGCAGTATGATGACAAATCGGTACCTCGCTGTGCATCTAGAGGATACCGTTGCCGATGCAGTAGAAAAAGCACGTGTTCATGCTATGTACTCTGAAACGCTTTTCATTATTTACGTGCTTGATGAAAAAGAAAAGCTGGCTGGTACAGTCTCTTATCGGGATCTTGTCATTGCTCAGCCGGATGATTTGGTAAAAGACATTATGTTGAAGCAGATTATTTCCGTTCCCTACACAGCGAAGAGAGCAGAGATCAACAAGCTACTCAAGCGATATGATTTCAGCGCAATTCCTGTAGTGGACGAGAAAGAGAGACTGCTTGGGGTTATTACCTTTGATGATATGATGCAGATTGTTATTCAGGAAACGAACGAAGATATTGGTAAATTATCAGCTGTGGATAAAGAAATTGACTTTGACACAAAGCCGCTGACAGCTGCCAAACGCCGATTGCCCTGGCTGATTGCTCTTTTATTTATCGGTCTTGTCTCGGGAAGCATCATTTCGAAATTTGAAGGAACGCTTGAAAAAGTAGTAGCGCTTGCTTTTTTTATGCCGCTTATTGCTGGGATGACCGGCAATACTGGCACCCAGTCTCTAGCAGTAGTCGTACGCGGTCTGACAGAGCAGGAAATCAACGTGAAGGTAGTCACCCGTCTAATCCTTCGAGAATTTCGCGTCAGCTTAATCATCGGCATAACATGCGGTCTGCTCATTTCTCTTATTGCATTTATTTGGCAGGGAAATATATACTTAGGAATCGTCGTTGGAAGCTCGCTTCTACTCACCCTTATTCTCGGAACGCTTGCTGGAACGATCGTTCCACTCATACTCTACAAGTGCAACCTTGACCCTGCTGTTGCTTCAGGTCCGCTTATTACTACGGTCAATGACATCTTCTCGCTCGTGGTCTATTTCTCTATTGCTTCTTTTTTCTTAAGTCAATTAGTTTAGCTGTCTTTCAACAATCTTTATATTCAAACAAAAAGTGCCTGGAAAGTTATATTTCCGGGCACTTTCTCTTAATTAAACCGTATACTTTTCCACTTCAATCAAGCGATCAGCTGCTTCACGTTTCTTAGCGATTACATTAATGGGAGTGTATCTCGTTAACTTTCTTAAAATAGAGGTCATCATGCGCAGCGTGTCGCCCTCTTCTACAGCAACAAGTGTTTCTTTAGCATCAGCTTCAATTTGATTGAAGGCTTCTTGACAAAAGATTTGGGTATATAACAGTTTTTGCTTTGCTTTTTCCTCTCCAGCTTTGGCAATTGCTTTTTCTGTGCGAAGAACGACGGACTCCATCGCGTAAATATTGTTAACAATGTCAGCAATATTGGCGAGCACTTCCTGTTCTTTTTCAAGCACTTTTCCATACTTTTGAACAGCTAGACCGGCTGCAAGCAAGCCTATCTTTTTTGCATTCTTCACTAAATACTTTTCTTGTTCAAGCGCTTCTGTACCGACTTCTTCCGGCATCAGCATCATGACTTCATTTTGCAGCTCCTGTGCTTTTTCAAACAATGGCAATTCACCCTTGAACGCCTTGCGCACGTATGTCCCCGGTACAAGCAGACGATTGATTTCATTTGTTCCCTCGAAAATACGGTTAATTCGGGAGTCGCGGTACATCCTCGCAATTTCATACTCTTCCATAAAGCCGTAGCCACCGTGAATTTGTACGCCTTCATCTACTACATAATCAAGCATTTCCGAGCCAAAAAATTTACCGAGTGAGCATTCAATGGCATATTCAGCGATAGAAGCAGCGACTGACAAGCCATCTTTTTGCTCTTCTTCCGAAAGCTGGCTCATTCGGTCTTCAAAGTAACCGACTGTACGGTAAATGGCACTTTCACTTGCATAAATTTTAGACGCCATATTAGCAAACTTTTCCTTAATCAAATTGAAAGAGGAAATCGGTGTTTTAAACTGCTGGCGCCCATTCGCATACTTTAATGAGATGTCCAATGCCCGTTTAGCACTACCCACTGCTCCAACACCTAGTTTGTAGCGGCCAATATTTAAAATGTTAAAGGCAATGACATGACCTCTTCCCACTTCTCCAAGCAGATTCTCTTTTGGTACCTCTGCATCCTGGAGGATAAGTGTGCGTGTGGAGGAACTTTTAATCCCCATCTTATCTTCTTCCGCTCCTGTGGATACACCAGGAAACTCCTTTTCTACAATGAAGGCAGAGAATTTATCTCCATCAATTTTTGCATAGACAACGAATACATCAGCAAAAGCCGAGTTCGTAATCCATTGCTTCTCTCCATTTAATATATAATGGGTGCCGGCTTCGTTTAATTTTGCTGTTGTTTTTGCTCCAAGCGCATCGGAACCCGAACCCGGCTCTGTCAATGCGTAAGCAGCAATTTTCTCTCCAGTAGCTAAAGTCGGCAAGTACTTTTGCTTTTGCTCTTCGTTGCCGAACAGCACAATCGGCAACGAACCAATGCCAACATGGGCTCCATGAGTAATGGAAAAACCTCCGGCAGCCGCCATTTTTTCAGCAATTAAAGCTGAACTGACTTTATCAAGATTCAATCCGCCGTACTCTTCAGGAACGTCAGCACTCAACAGTCCCAGTTCTCCAGCTTCCCGGAGTAACTTTACAGAACGATCAAATTCATGCTTCTCCAAATAAGGAACTTGCGGCATAACACTGTTATTTACATATTCTTCGGTTGTTTTGGCGATCATTTTTTGCTCATCAGAAAAGTCTTCGGGTGTAAATACTTGATCATATGTTACATCTTCAATTAAGAATGCTCCACCTTTAACTGCCTGTCTTTCTGTTTGTTTTGCCATCTATAATTCCTCCCATTCCCTTTTATTCGTTTTATTCACAATAGCTCAAATACGCCAGCTGCTCCCATTCCTCCGCCAATGCACATAGACACCATACCGAATTGTTCGCTGCGGCGTTTCATTTCATGCAGCAGCGTCAGCGTCAGTTTTGCCCCTGAGCAACCGAGAGGATGTCCGAGAGCAATCGCTCCACCGTTGACATTTACCTTGTCTTCATCAAGGCCAAGTTCCCTTATGACTTGGATGGATTGTGAAGCAAACGCTTCATTCAATTCAATTAACCCAATGTCAGACAGACTAAGACCAGCAAGCTTCAATGCTTTCGGAATAGCTACCACCGGGCCAACTCCCATGATTTCCGGAGGAACGCCCCCTACAGCAAATGATCGGAACTTCGCCATCGGCTTTAATCCAAGCGCTTCCGCTTTTTCTCTTTCCATGACCATTACTGCTGCTGCTCCGTCGCTTGTTTGCGAAGAGTTTCCAGCTGTTACTGTGCCACCTGCTGCAAATGCCGGCCGCAATTTGGAAAGCACCTCCATGTTCGTTCCCGGACGCACCCCTTCATCCTTTGTAAAATGGACCTTCTTTTCGACCGGTTTGTGATTCGGTCCGATTTCTCGAATTGTGACTTCCACGGGCACCGTTTCATCTGCAAATTTCCCGCCTGCAATGGCTTGTGCGGCCCGCTGATGGCTCCGAATGGCAAACGCATCCTGCTCCTCGCGTGTAATACCATATTTTTTGGCAACCTCTTCTGCTGTATGCCCCATGCTCATATAGTATTCCGGCATTTCTTCTGCAATGCGGAGATTCGGACGGACAACATGCCCCATGACTGGCACGAGACTCATTGATTCTGCTCCTCCAGCAATAATCGTTTCTGCCTGGCCAATCATGATCCGTTCCGCAGCATAAGCAATTGCCTGCAATCCGGAGGAGCAATAACGGTTAATAGTTACGGCTGGTACGTTATACGAAAGACCAGCAAGTGCGCCAATATTTCGCGCCATATTCAGTCCCTGCTCTGCTTCTGGCATGGAACACCCTATGATTAAGTCATCGATTTCCCCTTCGTAGTTCCCTGCGCGCTTCACTGTCTCTCTCACCGCAAGCGCTCCCAAATCATCTGGGCGGACTGTGGCGAGCGTGCCTTTTTTCGCACGCCCGACCGGTGTTCTAGCACCGGCAACGATTACCGCTTCTTTCATCAGCTTTCTCCTCCTCGCTTTTTTATCTATTGGAATAAGAATCTAGTTAATTGCGCAGCGGTTTGCCTTTAACGAGCATATGCTGCATGCGCTGTTGTGATTTTGGCTCAGCAATTAAACTGAGGAACGCCTCCCGTTCGAGGTCAAGCAAATATTCTTCATCCACTTCCGTTCCAAACGGCAGCTTTCCTCCGGCAATAACATACGCTAATTTTGAAGCGATTTTAAAATCATGCTCTGAAATAAAGCCTGATTTTAGCATGGATCGTGCACCTAAAAGTAAGGCTGCATACCCCGTTTCCCCTACAACAGGAACTTTCTTTCTCTTTGGCGCCCGATAGCCAGCTTCATAAAGGTACAAAGCCGCCTGTTTTGCATCATATAGCAGGTGGTCACTGTTGATACTGATTCCGTCTGCTTCCGATAAGAAATTATTCTCTCTTGCTTCTGCTGCCGAAGTCGACGTTTTAGCCATGGCAATCGTTTCAAATACCTTGTTAGCCACTGCCTGCAGGTCAATCTGTACACCATTCGCCATCTGCTCTAAATGCTTTAAATAGAGCTCCTTGTTTCCGCCGCCACCCGGGATAAGCCCGACACCGACTTCCACAAGACCTATATAAGTCTCCGAACTTGCTTGAATATGCGCAGCCGGCAAACAAACTTCTGCACCGCCGCCAAGTGTCATCGAGAATGGAGCAGCAACGACCGGTTTGCTCGAATATTTCACTTTCATCATTGCTTGCTGGAAGCCTTTTACGACCATATCTACTTCCCAGAGGTTATCATCCTGTACCTCCAGCAAAATCATAGCTAAATTAGCGCCGACGCAGAAATTTTTCCCTTGGTTTCCAATGACAAGCCCTTTGTAATTTCTTTCTGTTTCATCAACCGCGTAATTAATCATTTGAACAATATCCGCGCCAATCGCATTGTTCGGTGAATGAAACTCAAGCAAAACAATGCCGTCCCCAATATCAATCAAACTCGCCCCGCTGTTCTTTTTAAGAACTTTTCCTTGTTTCTTCAGCCTTTTTAAATCAATTACTTTCTCGCTGACAGAAACTTTTTGATACCCGCCGTTATGATAAAAATACACCTCTCCATTTTCCTCTCTATAGAAAGAAGAATGGCCGGCTTCCATCATGTCTTTCACCCAAAGCGGAATTTCGAAGCCCTCTGCCTCCATTTTTTCCAAAGAAGATGGCAGGCCAATCGCATCCCATATTTCAAACGGTCCTTGCTCCCAGCCGAATCCCCATTTCATTGCCTGATCGATCGAGACAATGTCATCGGCAATTTCGCCAGTGAGGCGAGCCGAATAAATCAGCACCGGTGCGATGATCTTCCATAAAAAATTTCCAGCTTTGTCATCACTGTAGATGAGCGTCTTCCATTTTGCCGATAATCCTTTTTGCTGCTTCGCCAATTCGATTGAAGCCGCTTTCATTTTCTTACGTTCACTGTATTCCATTGTTGTCGGATTAAGCTCCAGAATGGTTTTACCTTCCTTTTTAAAGAAGCCTTGGCCGCTCTTTGCGCCAATCCAACCGTTATCGCGCATCTTCTCCATAAATTTCGGCACATCAAATACTTGTTTTTCTTCTCCTTCTACTTGCTCGTAAACATTGTTGGCCACATGAATAAACGTATCAAGCCCCACTACATCAAGCGTGCGAAACGTGGCACTTTTCGGCCGGCCAATTAATGGCCCGGTAATGGAATCTACTTCACCGGCAGAAAGTCCGGAATTTGTCATTTCCTGAACCGTTTTCAGCAATCCGTATGTTCCAATACGATTGGCAATAAAGTTTGGCGTATCCTTGGCGACTACTACTCCTTTACCGAGAGTATCCTCACCAAACGTCTTCATATATTGGAGTACTTCTTGATCGGTATCTTTCGTTGGAATGATTTCGAGCAGCTTTAAGTAACGTGGCGGATTAAAAAAGTGGGTACCGAGAAAGTGACGACGGAATTCTTCTGAACGCCCTTCCGCCATCGCCTCGATGGATATTCCTGACGTATTCGAGCTGACAATGCTGCCGGGCTTTCTATATTTTTCTATCGTTTCAAACACTTGTTTTTTTACATTTAAGTTTTCTACCACCACTTCAATGATCCAATCAACATCTTTTAGTTGTTCTAAATCATCCTCTAGATTTCCCGCTGTAATATATTGAATGTTGTTCTTCGATGTGAGCGGAGCAGGCTTTTGCTTTAGCAGCTTTTTCAAAGCATTGGCAGCGAATTTATTTCTGATTTCTTTATCGTTAATTGTAAAACCTTTCGCTTCCTCTTCTTTTGTGAGCTCGCGCGGAATAATATCTAATAATAAAGTCGGGATACCGATATTCGCCAAATGAGCAGCAATTCCTGAACCCATTACGCCTGAACCTAAAACGGCAGCCTTTTGAATGTGCTGAACCAACATAATTCCCCCTTCACATCTTTGAATGAATGCTCATTCATTATTTCTATTACTAATATAACCCAACCTTTCATTTGGTGCAACGAATAAAGAAGAAAAAATTGAAATTTTCAAACTTCATTTGATTTCTTTCGCAAAATGGATACCTCTCTTCCTCCTTTAAAAACTAGATTATATAAATATTGACCTAAATTCCTACTATTTTTATGTTGTAAAATTGTTAAAGAACTCATATAAAATATCCTATCAGCTTACTTACATCGCCTTAAGGACATATGCTATTTTTTCTGCATTTAGCTGTATGGTTTTTCTTCATTTTAGTAAAAGGACGTAAACCTTTAACTGTGCTCCAATTCAATTTACTCCTTTAATTGAAAGCTGTTAGACAGAGCACTTTCTCAGAATACAAATAAAAGACTGCCTTCAGTCCACTACCTTGAAGACAATCTTCACTTCACACACTTTATTCCAATGTTCATTTATATACATGCTCAACCATCATAATTAATTAGCGAAGTACCTGATTATTTGGAACCCTCTGTCTCATCCCAACTAGCAAAAAGCGAGTATCTTCATCGTCCTTCCTCCATAATCGTTACATTAAAAATAGCAGGGTCAAGGTAGCGGCTCAATAATCGATTAGCCAGTCAAAAGATTCAAGGTTAGTGAGAAAATATTGCAAGGGGTTAGACTTCTATGAGCAAGGTGATTGGTTTAATACTATAAGGAAACGTATCTGCTAACAAGAATGATCCTAATCGCGCGCTCTCCACATAACTCCTCGCCCAAGTTTTTTTAGTCTCTCTGTTTATCCTGTCCCTTGCTGCTCAGAAGGGTGGTCCATTCTCATTGATTTTGAAAATCATTATCAATTATAGTTGACATTCATTCTCAATTAAAATATGATAAATACATGAACAGTTTACTTGTCCCGTTGCTGTTCTCTCATCAGAAAGAATAATATGCACAGCGGCTGTGCGAATGCCCACCCGCACAGCCCCCCTTAATGCATTCTTTACCTCTCTTTTTTATAAAAACGGCCGCGAGAATCTTCTCGCGGCCGTTCAATTTAATAATATAAAACATTCACTTTTTTACATTTGGCACAAGTTTCATAATACTGATTACCTCTATAATGATGGTCACAATTTTGCTGAATGAGCCTTAAACGATTTTGTAGAAGGACCAGCTTTGCTTTTAATTGATCAATTTCCCGTTCAATTTTATGGACAGTCATCTGCATTTCTCCTCCCGCTCACTGGTATATACTGCTGCCGGCTTGCTTGAACTCCTTCGCCTTTTGCTCCATCCCCTTTTCAAATGCTTCATCTGTATTTATTTCATTTTCCTTAGCATAATTGCGAATATCTTGAGAAATCCTCATGCTGCAAAACTTCGGGCCGCACATTGAACAGAAATGAGCAGTTTTTGCGCCCTCCGCCGGCAAGGTTTCATCGTGATATTCCAGCGCACGTTCCGGATCTAAGGACAGGTTAAACTGATCTCTCCAGCGAAATTCAAATCGTGCTTTTGACAGCGCGTTATCCCTCTTATGAGCTCCGGGGTGCCCTTTCGCCAAATCGGCAGCATGAGCAGCAATTTTGTAAGTCACTACCCCAGTGCGTACATCATCCCGATTGGGCAACCCTAAATGCTCTTTCGGTGTGACATAGCAAAGCATCGCTGTGCCGTACCAGCCGATCATCGCGGCTCCAATTGCAGAGGTAATATGGTCATAGCCTGGGGCAATGTCCGTTGTTAGCGGACCCAGTGTGTAGAAAGGGGCTTCCTGGCAAACTTCAAGCTGCTTATCCATATTCTCTTTAATAAGGTGCATAGGCACATGGCCGGGTCCTTCTATCATTACTTGCACATCGTGTTCCCATGCAATTTTAGTCAACTCCCCGAGTGTTTCCAACTCAGCAAATTGTGCCTCATCATTGGCATCAGCAATGGAGCCGGGACGCAGTCCATCTCCTAGAGAGAAAGAAATATCATAGGCTTTCATAATTTCACAGATTTCTTCAAAGTGAGTATATAAAAAATTTTCCTGATGATGATAGAGACACCATTGAGCCATGATTGAACCACCGCGTGAGACAATCCCAGTCATGCGCTTAGCTGTTAATGGCACATAGCGGAGAAGCACTCCAGCATGAATAGTAAAGTAATCTACCCCTTGTTCCGCCTGTTCAATCAATGTATCACGATACACTTCCCAAGTAAGAGCTTCTGCTACACCGTTCACTTTCTCAAGCGCCTGATAAATAGGGACAGTCCCCACTGGAACGGGTGAGTTACGGATAATCCATTCACGGGTCGTATGAATATTCTTTCCTGTCGACAAATCCATAATAGTATCCGCTCCCCAGCGTGTTGCCCATGTCATTTTTTCTACTTCCTCTTCGATTGACGAGGAAACAGCTGAATTACCGATGTTTGCATTAATCTTTACATGAAAATTGCGCCCAATAATCATCGGTTCAATTTCCGGATGATTGACATTAGCTGGAATAATTGCTCTTCCTCTCGCTACTTCCTCGCGGACAAACTCAGGTGACATGTTTTCTCTGATTGCAATGAATTCCATTTCGGGTGTAATGATTCCCTTTTTTGCATAATGAAGCTGCGTAATGTTCTTTCCCTTTTTTGCACGCAGTGGCTGGCGCTTTAACCTAGGGAATAGATGATGATTGGTTCGGGGATCGTTTTTCTCTTTATAGCCATTGTCTTCAGGTTTTATCTCTCTTCCTTCATACGCCTCTACATCATTGCGTTCATTAATCCACGGACTGCGAATAGTCGGCAATCCTTTTGTAATATCAAGCGTGTAATGAGGGTCTGTATAAGGACCGCTCGTATCATATACACGCACGGGCGGATTTTCTTCCTCACCAAACGTACCAGTTGTTGGAGTGAGGTTGATTTCACGCATGGGAACTTTTAAATCAGGACGAGAACCTTCAATATAAACTTTCTTACTACCCGAAAAACTGGACATAATGGAAATGTTTTTTTCACTTAATGAGGATGTGGACATAAAAAAATCTCTCCTTTTCAACGGATTAATCGTTTAAGGACGAGATGCAGGGCATAGCATGTGGAAAAGCTCACTCATGTACATAAAAAAGCCGGTGTCCAATCAATGGATGGACCCGGCTAATATGTATGCAGAAGTAATCATAATAAATAACTGTTTTAACTTCCCCACGCTGGTATGAACCAGATCAGGTCCCAAGAGTCAAGAAACTTCATCGCGTTCCTTTCTCAGCCCAGCTCATTGGACTCCCCTAGTTATAACTATTTAATTTGACTCCATTATACATAGAGCTGCTATAAAAGTAAATATGTTTATTCAGAAAATTCCACCGTTTTATCAACTAATTACAGTCTTCCGTCCTTCCAGAAATTCTGGGTTACATGGGCAGAGGGATTGTAAGCTTTCAGTTCATATCCTTCCTTCTTTAAATAAACTAGAATTTGCGGAAGCACTTCTGCAGTGATCTTCTTCTCATGCAGTAAAATGACAACATTCTGATCGCCCTTCTTCTTTTGCAATTTAATTCCCGCTTGAATATTTTGCAAAATACGCGCTTTCGAAGATGTGTTATATTTCCAGTCCTCACTGTCTATATCCCAATCCCACAACCGATAGCCTTTTTTAACTAAAGCATCACGGAATGGCTGTTTTAGATAAGGGGAACTTCCAAATGGAGCCCTAACCAAAACAGAGGACTGGCCAGTCACTTTCTTTAATGTCTGATTTGTTTTTTCCATTTCGTTTATAAAGTTTTGTGGCGACTTATAAAGCGGGTTCACTTTATGGGTTACGCTGTGAAGGGCAAGGTAATGCCCTTCTGCTGCAGCTTTTTTCGCCGCAGCCCCATACCTTGAAATATTGGGTTCAATATAGAAAAATGTTGCTTTCACTTGCTGAGAAGCAAGGGTTTTTAAAATGCTGGCTGATTGAGCACTTGGACCATCATCAAATGTTACATAAGCGACTGGCTTTTTAGCTGGCGGCGGACTTTTCAATCGATCAAAAAACGGTTGATTAGCCACTAAAAACTCTTCGTTGGACAACTTTGATCCATCCTTCGTATAGAGGCGTACTGTTTTATGCTCACTCAAGTAATCTGCCTGGAAACCAAATTGCTCTGCAATCCAGCGAATTCCAATATAAAACTTGCCATTTTCAGTGTAAGTAACTGCAGGGGCCACAGCTTTCCCGTCGAGCAAGGCTTCCTTCGTTTTGATGTTTACTTTCAGCTGCTGGCCGTTTTTTTCAAAGATATAAACTCCTTCTTTTTCCTTGATGGTTTCTTTTATATATAAATAGCGTGATAGTTTTTCTGATGGAGCAACTGCCTGACCATTGATGATAAAGGCTTCTCCTGTTGTAAACGGCAGCATTTTATCATGGAGCCCTATGTAAATGTTCTTCTTCTCGGCCGCATGAGTCGGCATTCCCCCTGCACAAATAAACAGCAGTAGGAAGCTGCACATGATTATTAATCTTCTCTTCATCTCTCTTACCCCTTTTTTCCCTCTAAATTTTATCTATTTATCTATTTTTCACCATTATAATACATATTTTTCACTTATGTTACAAAAATATTAAAAATATTACTTATTAAATTTTATGCAGGAGGGTATCCTTTATCACTCTTTTTCTGTATGTAGGAAGTGAAAGGAGGTGATCAGCATGGCACAAGCAATATTGATGAAGTCCACGTTAAGTCTCGTCTTTGATCACGGGTTAAATGATGAAGGAAAACCAATTCACAAAACAAAAACTTTTGCCAATGTGAATGAAATGGCAACGGCAACTGAATTAGAAACAGCTGGCACAGCGATTGCTACTTTAACTGATAAACCAGTTGTCACAATTGCAAGGAATGATTATTTTGAAATCAATTAACAGGAGGAAATAAAAAATGGCTAAAGTTCTTCAGTTGCAATTTGCTACCCAGTTAGATAAAACTGCGACATTGTCGATTGAAAACCCTAAAGAACCGATTGACCCATTGGCCGTAAAACAAGCCATGACCGCGATCATTCAGTCAAACGTATTTAACTCGACTTCCGGAGCTTTGACAGGCATCAAAGGGGCTCATGTTATCGACCGCAGCGTGACACCTATTCCCATTAACTAGCAAGCAGAAGGAAAGCCGGTTTCTCGGCTTTCCTCCTCTTCATAGGAGGATAAAAAATGGAGACACTCATGCCTTTTATTCAGGAAGTTGGCTTTCCGATTGCCGTCACCTTTTATTTACTTTATAGAATCGAAATAAAACTGGACGGTGTAATCCAATCTATTCAGAACTTGCCTGAAAGAATGCGTAACTAAAAATAAGAGAGGATCACTTGTATACACGTGATCCTCTCTTATGTGAGCTGTTCGCTTTTTTGCTTTTCCTTTCTTTTCATCATCACTTTTTTCAATTCATTTTTCTGCTCTTTCTTCACTAACACGTAAAGCACATCTTCAGGAAAAAGCTTCGTTGACCCTTCCGGAGTAATAAGCTGGTCGCCCCGTATAACAGCGGTAATTAACGTTTTAGGCGGCAAATCAACTTCATGAATGCGCTTATTGGCTGCAGCTGATTCTTCCAAAATGCGCACTTCTACCATCTCGCTGTTCGTCTTGCCAATGGATATAAGTTCCAAACTGTGAGGCGATTCAGTTTTTTTCCCTGCCCGGGTCACACCGAACAATTCAGCGGCTTTAGAAATGCTCGCTCCCTGAATCACTGTGGACAAAAGAACAACGAAAAAGACCACATTAAACATAAGCTGTCCATGTTCAAGTCCCTCCACGAGCGGATATGTCCCTAAAATAATCGGGACCGCTCCTTTTAAACCTGCCCATGAAATAAAAAGCTTTTCCCTGACGTTCATTTTCGAAAACAATAAGCTGACAAATACTCCAACTGGACGCGCAACAATCATCAAGAAAACAGCTAATATAATGCCCTGCCAAGCTACATCAAGCAGCTCACTCGGGAAAACAAGGAGGCCCAAAATCATAAACATCACCATTTGCATCATCCACGCCAACCCTTCATTAAAACCAAGAATAGAGTGGCGATAAGTTAAGTCGGCGTTTCCTATAACGATGGCCATCACATAGACTGCTAGAAATCCGCTTGCATTCATGATCGTAACGACACTGAAGGCAAAAATAGATAAGGCAATAGATAAAACCGGATAAAGACCCGATGAATCGAGGTTGATCTTATTAATAATCCAAACGGAAGCTATACCGAACAAAATACCGAAGAAAAGTCCAAGCCCCATTTGCCAAAAAAAGCTCAAAACGAGGGTAAGAGGATCGAATGAAGGAGATTGAATTACTTGAATAAGACTGATCGTTAAAAAGATGGCCATTGGATCATTGGAGGCCGACTCTGCTTCGAGCACAGTTGCCATTTTCCGTTTAACATTCTTGTTTCCAAGCACACTAAAAACAGCTGCCGCATCAGTCGAGCCAACGATCGCACCAACAAGAATGCCTTCTGCCCAAGTTAGATCAAGTACAAGCTTAGCAGCAATGCCGACAGTGAGAGTGGTAACAATTACCCCAATAGTGGCAAGTGACAAAGACGGCTTGTAAACTGGCTTTACACTTTCCCACTTTGTCTGCAGGCCACCTTCAAATAAAATAATGACCAATGCAACGGTTGCTAGTAATTGGGCAAGCCAGGCATTGTTGAAGAAGACAAATTGATTTAATACCATACCCGCAGCGATAAACAGGACGAGCGACGGCAAGCCAAGCCTTGTAGAAAACTTAGCGCTTATAACACCAACTAACCATAATATAGAAAACAATAAAACAATGTTTTCAATTGTAAAATTCATCGCACTCTCCTTTCTAGAAAATAATGTCTCTTCTATTCTATAACACGCGGAGAGCTTTTCCAAAATAAATGGTTTCCTCCTATTTAAAGCGCGACAGATCATTTCCTTCTTCTCTCTAACATCTTCTCATACAGTTAAAGGAAATAAATACTTTTATCTAAGAAAAAAGTTGGGGTTTTTACTTTTTATATAATTATATGGTTTTAAATACTTTAAAGCGGATATATAACAAGCGTACACCAAATATTCCATTTAAGGAGAGGATACAAAATGGCAGAAAACAAAGATAAAAAAATGACTGTAGAAGAAGCTGGCCGTAAAGGCGGAGAAGCTACTGCCCGCAATCACGACAAAGAATTTTATCAGGAAATTGGCCGCAAGGGCGGAGAAGCCACTGCCGAAAATCATGGAAAAGAATTCTATGAAGAAATTGGTGAAAAAGGCGGAAATGCTCGCGCTGAGCAAAGAGAATCTAACGAATAAAAATATAAAAATAAATGTTTAATAATCTTATAAAAAGGTAATAAAAACCATATGATTCATTAAATTAAAAGGAGATGTATAAAATGGCAAAAAACAACAATGAAAACAACGACAAAAAAATGACTGTGGAAGAAGCTGGCCGCAAAGGCGGAGAAGCCACTTCTGAAAACCATGACAAGGACTTCTACCAAGAAATCGGCCGTAAAGGCGGAGAAGCTACTGCTGAAAATCATGACAAAGAATTCTATCAAGAAATTGGCCGCAAAGGCGGAGAAGCTACTGCTGAAAATCATGACAAGGACTTCTACCAAGAAATCGGCCGCAAAGGCGGAGAAGCCACTTCTGAAAATCATGACAAAGACTTCTACCAAGAAATTGGCCGCAAAGGCGGAGAAGCCACTTCTGAAAACCATGATAAAGATTTCTACGAAGAAATCGGTGAAAAAGGCGGAAATGCTCGCGCAAAACAACGTGACAATGATTAATTAATTTCACTCAACAAAAAGGCCCTTTGATAAGGGCCTTTTTGTTGAGTGAAAAGAATGTCTAGATCATCAATGAGAGTCTTATTTTTCGCAGTCTGACGAGAAACACAGAAAGTGAATGTTTGCCAAAAGTCTTAATCCCATCCCTCTAGAGTGATGACATCACACCGCCTTCTCCTTCTGTTGCTGTTCTTCCTTCTCTAGTTTATCTTTCGTAAGCAAACTTACAAAGATAAAGACAATAGTAGATAATGGCAGTGCATAAAACAATGGATCAACATGTGTCATTGGATAAGCAAACAATGTATCTTTTCCAAATAAAGCTTTTGATAACCCAAGGACAGCAGCCTCCTTTTCGTGCAGGAACATAAACCCTAAGATGCTAACTGTAAATCCAACAATCATGCTGGCCTTAGCTCCTGCTCTCGTCGACCGCTTCCAGAAAAACGCCCCAATCATAACCGGGAGAAATCCAGCCGCACAAATGCCGAACCAAAAAGCTGTCGCCTGTGCGATGACCCCTTCGGGCAATACATAAGACAAAGCAACTGCCGCCACAATACCGATAAGCACACCGATACGGGAAGCATCCATTCCTAAAAACGATTGAATACCAAAGCTTTTCAAAATATCTTGCCCAAAAGCAGATCCCTGCAAATGAATAAGAGAACTGATAGTTGAAATAGCAGCCGACAATAAGGTAAGCGTGAATAAATAGACGAACCATTCCGGCATTAAATGATTAATTAACGCGGGAATCACGAGATCTACATTTCCCTTAGCTACCTCTATGGAAAGCTTTCCTACATGCTCCTGAAAATACAAATTACTGATCGGACCGAGCATAAAAGCAGCACCTGTCATAAAGAAAATGAAGACTCCACCAACGATCACCGAACGATACAGTGCCTGATTGTTTTTGACTGTCATAAATCGCATAACAAGCTGCGGCTGAGCTAGTACACCGATCCCGACTCCCATAACGATCGTGCTGACTAACGTCCACCAAATAGGAGAACCTAATTCCGGCATGGAGGTCCATCCACGATGCCCTTGCTCTACTAAAGACTGAGGAACAAGATTCTTCATTGCCGTTAATCCAGCATGTCCGTCAATCACACCTCCCACTGCTTTATAGCCCATAAACAGAAAGATAGCCATACCGACAAACATGACAACCGCTGCAAAGGCATCGGTATACATAACAGCTTTAATTCCACCGCTTAGTACATAAAAGCCGACAATGACAGCTAATACTAACAGTGCAACATTATAGTTCATTGAAAGAGTTTCCTGAAGAAAGCGTCCTCCGCCTACAAGGACAATACTCGTATAAGCAGGCATTAATACAAAAATTATGACTCCAGAAAATACAGTAATAAACTTCGATTGATAGCGCTTTCCTAAAAGCTCAGCAAATGTGTATGCTTCCAGCTTTTCCGAAAGTTTTCGAATGCGTGTCCCAAAAAAGACAAAAGAAATAAAAACCCCAAAAACAATGTTTAGAAAACAAAGCCATAATAGTCCAAATCCATATAATGAGGCCACACCGCCAAAACCAATAAGAGAAGAGGTGCTGATAAAGGTAGCTCCATAAGAAAGCGCCATGACTGTAGGATTGATTCCTCGTCCACCCACTAAATAATCAGCTTCTGACTTTGTTGTTTTATAACCATAATAGGCAAGTGCCGACATAATACCCAAGTAAAGTAAAAGGATAGGAATTAATATAGTAAAATTCATTTATTTCATTCTCCTTCCCCGCGATTCCACATGACTGCTCCAAACACAACACAGCCAATCATCGATAAAATGGTGCCAATCCAGGCAAAAGCAATTATTGGATCTTCCATGCCAAACATGATGAATTCCTCCTTTTATTTTTCTGTTTAAACAAAGAAAAGACTCATAACTAAAGTTTGTTATGGGACAAGCTTTAGTTATAAGCTAAAGGATAACCGTGCTATTAACCCTCTCAATGCAACTTTCATTTTCGTATTCTATTTTTCTGAGGTTGTTTTCTTATAACGGGCGTGTATATTGTTCTGCTTGTACGTGCCAGCCTCGCTAAATTCCACTAGCTCCATTGAGAGAGCTAAGTAACGTTTAGCAAAAAGATCAGCAAAGTGATCCTTCATAATAGCAAACAATTCATCGCAAACCGCTTTTTTCACCGATTCTGGGCGGCCAGCGCCGATTTTCAGTGCAGCATGGACAAATGCATCGTCCTCTGTGCCATCGGCAATGAAATAATCATGCAATTCAATCGCCCGGGAGCGAATCCCCCCGACTGGGAATACATCGTCATGAGAAATAAGCGATTGATTGATTTTTTTTAGCAAGGCTGGAATATCTGCCTCTGCTTTTATATTATCTGTATACTCGATAATAAAGTGTGGCATAGAAGTTCCCCCCTTTTTTACATCGTCTGTTTGGATGTTACTTTCGCAGAAGCGGTGCGAATGCCAAATGTCTCATCTCCTACAATAGTATTAACAAGGCGGCCAATGCCTTCTATTTCTGTAATGACCTCGTCGCCGACTTTCGTATCCACCGATCCTTTCGGTGTGCCTGTTAAAATGATATCTCCCTCGTTGAGCGTCATAAAGCTACTTAAATATTCGATCAAATAAGGAATATCGAAGACCATATCTTTCGTGTTACCTTCTTGAGTGAGCTCTCCATTGACATATGTTCTTAATGTTAGGTTCATCGGATCTGGAACAGCTTCTTTTTCAACGAACCAGGGGCCGATTGGTGTGCATGTATCCCTGTTTTTCACACGCAGATTGGGACGATAGTAATTCTCCAGGTAATCACGAATGGCGTAGTCATTAGCAACGGTATAGCCTGATACATAATCATACGCCTCTTCTCGTTTCACATTGCGTGCTGGACGGCCAATCACAACAGCCAACTCACATTCATAGTGCATATACTCTACATCTCCTGGACGTCGTGTCTGTCCACAGTGGCCAATGAATGTGTTTGGACCCTTCAAAAAAACAAGAGGTTCTTCCGGTGCTTTAAAGGACAACTCTGCAGCATGATCAGCATAATTGAGGCCAAGAGCAAAAACGGTCCGCGGTTCAACTGGCGGCAGCCATACGACATCTTCCTCCTTAACCATTCGACCGTCATTCAGCTGCAAACGGCCCTCATCTTTCTCTACAGCTTCGTGAATCGCTCCTGCATAAGCAACTTTTGCCCTCTTCATTTTAATCCCCCCTCTGCTAATTCTTGTTCAGGCACAATCGTATTTTCGAGCGCGCCCACTCCCTCTACCTCAATGCGAACAACATCGCCAGCTTTGGCAAGTGGTGCCTTTTCAGGAATGCCTACAAGCAGGATATCTCCAGCATGCAACGTCATAAAATCGGTTACGTCTGCCAATAACCTGGCTATTGGACGAATTAAATTTGCTGTTGTGTTTTCTTGGCGCAATTCTCCATTAATATATACACGGGTATGTATCCGATCAGGATTTGGCACATCTTCACGCTTGATGATCCAGGGACCGATCGGGCAAAACCCGTCACGTGCTTTTTGTCTAATAGCTGGACGATAAACACTTTCGTGTGGAATACTGACATCATTGACTACCGTATAGCCAGCTACATAATCGAATGCTGCTTCTTCACTCACTCGTGTAGCTGTACGGCCAATGACTAATCCCATTGAGGCTCCGATTTCAAGTGCTTCGATGCCTTCTGGAAGTGGAACCGGCCGTTTATGGCTATTGATCGTATTTGCCGGTTTAATATAAAGAATCGGGGCTTTAGGAGCCGCTTTGTAAGGGGCCTCACTGACCGCCTCTCCCAGCGCTTCCAAGGCTCCTTTGTAGTTTAAGAGCGTGCCATATACAGTACCGGAAACCGGTGCATCTACAACAAGCTGATCAAAGTTAAAAGACTGGCCTTCCTTCTCCACCACACCTTCCATCAGCTTCACATTGATTTCATCTGATTGCAGCGTGCCATGAAATTTCACCTTTGCTGTTACCATCTCTTTTCCACTCCTTTGACAATAGGTATAACTACTTTTATGCTCTTGTTCTCAAAGAAATCCAGACAGGGTGAAAGGGGAGACATTTGGCTGCTCCCCTTCTTTCCTTTTTATTTGTTAACAAATCAGCAGTTAAATGACCATGTCCTCTCTTTGAATATAATCATTCACTTCGGCTGTTTCTTTTTGTTTGCCAAACATATATTTTAGCCATTTGATGTTTACTTTTTTTCCATAGGTGTCTGCAAAACATTCTTTTAGCTGGATAAGCAAGAATGATTGGCGGCCTATAACGGTCATTTGGTGGCAAATGCCTTCATACGACCGGCCCTCGATTTCTGCTTCTACACGATAAACACCGAGCTTCGGCAGGCGGTAATCTTGATTAATATCCACTTTTATAAATTGATGGTTCTTGTAAAATAGAGAGTTTTGCTTCACTTTTCCTCTCACCTCATAAGACTGACCTAGCAAGTCAGAAGCCTTCTCTACTTTTCCAGCAGCCAACAATTCACGGACGGCAGTAGAGCTGATTTTTTCAGCTTGCTGCTCAATCTTTTGGACGGTTGTTACCTCGAATTTTCCGTATCCTGCCTCAGTGAGTGTCTTCATGTTGCCTTTCCCTTTATGGCCATAATGGTAATCGAATCCAGCGACCACATGTTTACAGTGAAGATTCACAATATAATGCTCAATAAAGTCTTCAGGGGACAGCTTTGCAAATTCAGGAGTAAACTTCACAATGAATAATTGATCCACACCAATCTCCTGGAAACGCTCTTCTTTTACTGGCAGTGGCGTCAAGTATGTCATTGGCTCCCGCTCAGGAAAGAGGATATCTTTCGGATGGGGATAAAAGGTCATAACATTGAATTGATAGCCTTTTTTTCTTGCCGCCGATCTTGCCGCTTCAAGAATGCCGCGATGTCCAATATGGACTCCGTCGAAAAAACCGAGCGCCAGCACACAAGGAGTTGATCCGGCTGTTGTTGGGATTTGGTTTGGATGCTCAATGTTAGTCGTTTCCATTAGTTGCACGTCCCCTTTCGTTTTACTTAAGCGAGCTGTCCTTCTGCAAGCTGGCCGTATTTTCCTTCAAAGAAAGTAAGCGGTGTTCCTTCACGTAAAACAATATCCTGCACTTCACCGATGAATAATGTATGGTCTCCAGCTACTTGCTTTGAATACACCTTACAGACAACATTGGCAAGCGCACCTTTAATTACTGGCACATCCTGAATGCGGTCGAATTCCGCTTCACGTTTTTCCTTGATTTGGCCGGCAAACAACATCGATACTTCTTGTTGCTCTGCTGCTAAAATGTTAACAGCAAATTTGCCGGATTCATTAATTTTCTCAAGCATTTTTGCTTTTTCACCAATCGAAATTAAGACGAGCTTCGGATTGAGTGACACGGACATGAAGGCATTTGCCGTCATTCCATGTGCTTCCCCATCCAACTCAGTTGTAATAACTGTTACACCTGTCGCAAATTTCCCCATTGCATTGCGGAATAACCGATCATCCATCATTGATTCCCCCATTACTTTGCATTAGATAATAAATTCAGGTTTCTTTTGTTCCAGCTTGGCAGCTTCTGTTTCTACGAATTCCCCTGTTTCAATATCAAGGAATGGAGACGTTTCATTGAACCAGCTGTCCGGTGCTTTCGCTCCCCAGAACGTTTGGCGGCGTGGATCATTTAAATCCCAGCGGATCGGTTCAAAGTCCGAATCACTTGTTAAGTAATCACCGTTATACAATTCAATTCGATGACCATCCGGATCTCTTAAATATAAGAAGAAGGCGTTGGATAAACCATGACGGCCTGGTCCGCGTTCAATGCTGTCCGCATAGCCGAGTGAAGCGAGTACATCACAGCAATGAATAAGAGCTAATGGATCTGGCAGCCAGTAAGCAAAGTGGTGAAGGCGCGGGCCTTCTCCATTCATGAATGCCTGATCATGAACGCTCGGCTTGCGATGCAGCCATGCCGCCCAAATACTGTCATCTTCTGTTGCCGTGTATTCAGAACAAGCAAATCCTAATTCGTTAATGAAAAAGTCATAGGCTTTCTGAACATCAGGCACCGCACAGTTTACATGGTCAATGCGCTGAATTCTTGCGCCTCTATATAAGTCATAACGTTGCAACAGACGCTCGGCTTTATCCATTTTACAGAAGAATTCAAGCGGCATCCCCGATACATCATGGACATGAAGCGCACGACCGAGCGCATGCTGTGTTCCCTCCTCAAGCCACTTTGTTTTCAGGCCTTTTGATTGGAAAAAGACTGCAAGCTTATCAAGGTCTTCATCTTTTTCTACTTTGTAGCCGAGTGCGTGGACACCCACTTTCTCGGATTTTTTCAATACTAAGCTATGATGAACATGCTCCTCTAATCCTCTTAAATAAATGCAATCATCCTTGCTTTCTGTTTCTATAAACCCTAGCGCATCGACATAAAATTTTCTTGAACGCTCAAGATCCTTTACATTTAATACGGTTCTTGCAATACGGATAATGTTAAAATCCATTGCCCCTGCCTCCCTTTTTCTTATGAAAATATCAAACTGTGCGGATTATTTTTGAATGAGCTGCTCTGAACGATCTAAGAATTCTTTTACACGGTCTACGTACTCCTGTTTGTCATAGCCGTTGTATAGTGCGCTTGCCATTCTGACTGGATCACCAAAGAAGAAGCGCTCATACAATGTTTGTCTCGTTCCAAAGGCACTCATGCATACATCCCATGCCAAGCGATATAATTTCACACGGTCGTAAGCGCTTCCAGTGGCAGACTGCAAATACTTGTCGAGATCCGGACGGATTTCTGAATTAAAGTCTGCTTCGTTTGGAATGGCCATTAAACCGCTAGCACCAAGCAATTGCATAATTTCACTGAAGCGAGGATAGATTTTCGGGTAGTAGTTACGAGCAATATTCAATGGCGTAAAGTCCGGTGTCATGATGCCCCATTTATCAACTTTAGCATTTGCTTCTGATGCCGCGACATAAGCTTTCACCGTTTCTAGTGCCATAATGATTTCAGATGCTTTTTCCTGAACGTGCTGATATTGTCCGATATTGATTGTTTCGATCATTAGTTGAACAAGGCCAAGAATAAACTCTGTTTTGGCAACATTTTTAGAAACGACTTGGTGCGTCATATGAACCACTGCATTACTTTCGTTATATGCCTGGTTACAGACTCCTACATCACCAAGAGCAAATACGCGATCCCAAGGAACAACGACATCGTCGAAAACAACGATCGTATCCATTTCTTCAAAACGAGAACCTAGCGGATGATCAAAATTGGACTTTCCATAATCAAATGATTCACGGCAAATAAACTTTAATCCAGGTGTGTTATTTGGAATAGAGAAAGCGTAAGCATAAGGATTTTCTTCTTCCGCTTGTTTTAATAAAGTAGAAGGGAATACCATAATTTCATCTGTAATGCCGCCTTGGGTAGCCAGCAATCTAGCGCCTTTAATCACAACGCCTTCTGATGTCTTTTCTTTAATGCGGGCTGCGATATATGGATCCGGCAGCTGAGCCGCATTCACACCCCGGTTTACTTGCGGCTGAATCAGCGTGTGAGTTAAAGATAAGTCATTTTCTCGACAGTATTCATAATATTTCGACATATTTTGAGCATAGAAAGGGTCTTGCTTGCCGAACATTTCCGATGCAGATCCGTAAGCCATCATTCCAACATTGATGTAATCCGGTGAGCGTCCCATCATTCCGTTGTTATGTCTCGCCCATTCCTGCATCATTTTACGGCGCATTTCCAAGTCTTCTTTCGTTCTTGGCTGGATAAAAGAAGTACCGACACGATCACCCGTCGTTGGCGATTCATATGTCATAAAATCTTTTTTCTTTGGATCATGCTGCATATCATATAACTCAGCCTGTGTTTTCATGACTCCTTTAAATGCAGGGTGCTCAGAGATTTTTCCCTTTACCTGCTCTCCATTAATCCAGACGTTCGCTTGAGCCTGGTCGACTCTCTCGATGTATTCCTTACCTGTTTTAGCTGGCATATAACTCTCTCCTTTTTAATAAAAGTGAAAGGCGCTTGATCAGCGGCAACTGGCATAAGACGAGCCGGCTAGAAGGTTGTTCTTTAACCTTCTGGACGGATTGGCTTATGCCAGTCGCCGCTAGTGCCTGTAACTACACAATCTTGAAAGTAGAAGGCGCTGGCTTAGCGCCCTCTCTTTTAAATGTTCCGTTTACTTACCGAACTGTGGAATATGATGGTCGCCAATAGCTACGTGAATGATTTTTGGTTCTGTATAGAATTCAAAGAGTGCATAACGACCGCCTTCTCGACCGACCCCACTGTCTTTCATTCCGCCGAATGGGATTCTTAAATCACGCACGTTTTGTGCATTGATCCAGATCATGCCGGCTTCGACTGCCTGGGCAACACGATGGCCGCGTTTAATGTCGTTCGTCCACACGTATCCTGCAAGGCCATAACGCACATCATTCGCTGCTTTAACCACTTCTGCTTCATCTTCAAATTCGATGACCGCCATCACCGGTCCGAAGATTTCTTCCTGACACACTCTCATTTCGTTTTTAGCATTTAATAACAGTGTGGGCGGCACAAAGTTGCCGGCTTTCACTTCTTCGGGCACTACTCCCTGAATCACTTCACAGCCTTCTTCTTTTGCTAATTCAATGTAACTTTTAACTTTATTAAAATGCTCTTTTTCAATTAGAGGTCCAAGCTGTGTTTTGGCATCCATTGGATCGCCGATCTTAATATTCATGACGCGTTTCTTTAATTTCTCCACGAACTCCTCTTTAATGTTTTTATGAAGGAACAGACGAGAGTTCGCTGTGCAGCGTTCACCATTAAAGGAGAAGATGCCCCATACCGCTGCATCCAGGGCGCGGTCAAGGTCCGCATCTTCAAACACGATTAGCGGGGACTTACCGCCCAGTTCCATGGAGGTTTTCTTTAACGTATCGGCCGAATTCTTAATAATGATTGAGCCTGTCGTTGTTTCTCCAGTAAAGGAAATGGCTTTTACATCTGGATGTGCCACAAGCGTCGCGCCTGCTGTTTCCCCGAAGCCATGCACAATGTTGAACACCCCTTCTGGAAGGCCGGCTTGATCGATGACTTCCGCTAACTTGTTCGCTGTCAAAGGAGATAGCTCCGCCGGTTTCAGGATCACGGTATTCCCCGTTGCCAAAGCCGGAGCAACTTTCCATGTTTCCAGCATAAATGGCGCATTCCATGGTGTAATCAGTCCAATGGGTCCAAGCGGCTTATAGACAGTGTAATTGATGAATTCATCATCCATTGGGTATGATTCTCCGTGCAATACGGATTGCACCATGCGGGAATAAAAACGAAAGTTCTCTGCGGCACGAGCTGCCTGTTTCTTCGTCTGGCTGATCGGAAGACCTGTATCAAGGGATTCCAGATAAGAAATTTCTTCCGCGTTTTCCTCGATCAGGTCAGCGATACGCTCAATATACTTCATGCGTTCGGCCACTTTCATCTTGCCCCATGGCCCTTCTTCGAACGCTTTCTTTGCCGCAGCTACGGCTTTGTTGATATCTTCTGCACGACCCTCGGCCACCACGTTATTTACCTTATTCGTAAATGGGTTCACATTTTCAAAGGTAGCGCCTGCTTCGGCATCGGTAAACTGACCATCAATATAGAGTTTTACATCTTCTACTCGTTTATGGGTTAACTCTTGTTGTCCAGCTGCTTGTACTTGCATTATGGTCACTCCTTTTTCATTTCCTCAACCATTTTTATAGAGACTCATTCGTTCTTTCGCTCAGTTCATTAGTTCGCTGAAATACCTTCCGGTAAGATATTGTATGATTTCAGTACGTCACGGATTTCATCCTGCAGTTCCTGTGTTGGCAACGCCATTGGCTTGCGCAGAACCGGCTCGATTTTGCCCATCATGCCGAGAGCGGCTTTGACCGGTGCTGGATTTGTATCTTTAAAGAGCACATCGTTTAATGGCATCAATTCATAGTGAAGCTCAAGCGCTCTTTCCGTATTTCCTTCCATCCAGGCGTTGTGCATTTCTGCCACTTGTGCTGGCGCGACGTTCGCTGTCGCACTGATGGAACCAGCACCGCCGATCGTCAGCATCGGATAGCAAAGCAACTCAATGCCAGAGAACAGCTTAAAGTCTCTTCCGCAATTTAACAGGACGCGGTTTACATGTTCAAAGTCTTTATTAGACTCTTTCGCCCCGATAATGTTCGGGCAGTCTTCCACTAAACGAGCCAGTGTTTTCACTTCCAGGTTCACGCCTGTGCGTCCTGGAATGTTATAGACAACGATTGGAATATCTACCGCATCGGCGATCGTTTTGTAATGAGTATAAAGCGCGTGCTGAGAAGGTTTATTGTAATAAGGAACGATGACCATTGCGGCGTCGGCGCCCATTTCCTGTGCCGCTTTCGTTAAGCGCAGCGCTTCGTTGAAGTTGACGGAACCTGTGCCTGGTGCGAATGGGACGCGTCCATTGATCGTTTGGATCGCTGTTTCCATCACAAGCTCTCTTTCTTCTACGGTTAGGGAACTTGGCTCTCCCGATGTGCCCGTCACGGAAACTCCGTGGCTTCCGCTTTCAATTTGCCAGTTGATTAAGCTTTTGAATGTATCGAGATCTAAACTCTCATCCTGTTTAAAAGGAGTAATGACCGGTGCAATCGACCCTTTTAACTTTTCTTTTGCTTCCTGAACTTTTGACATGTTTCCTTCGCTCCTTTTTATCATCAAAATAATGTTATAAAGAAGTAACAAGCTTTACTCCTTCATTCGTTCTAATAGATTCTTCACCAAATAAATTTTAAAAAGATTTTGAAAAAGTGGTGGAATCGTTTACATTTATAACTTATCATAGGAATTAAAATATTAAAAATATTAAAAATATTGGTTAACCATATTAAAAAAATATACATATATGTAAGGGGGTTCCAAATTTGGATATTCGGCAAATTCGCTATTTTGCTACCATTGCGGAAGAAGGACAGATTACAAAAGCGGCTAAAAAACTGCATATGGCTCAACCTCCTCTTAGCCAGCAACTAAAAGCATTAGAGGAAGAACTCGGTGTCTTGCTGTTGGAACGTAAAGGCAGAAGTCTTGAGTTAACAGAAGCAGGAGAAGTGCTGTATAAAAAAGCAAAATACTTGCTGGAGCAAATGGAAGAAACCGTTACTGAAGTAAAGGAAGTGGGAGACGGCTTAAAAGGTGTTTTATCCATCGGGTCTGTAAAAACATGCTTTTCTTATATACCTGAACGATTTCTTTATTTCAGGGAGAAATATCCCCGTGTTAAATTCCGATTAAAAGAAGGCGATTCCTCTCTATTAGCCAACTATGTGAAACAGCGCGAAGTAGAGCTTGCTATTGTTCGGCTTCCTCTCGAAATGGAGGAATTTTCTTACTTGCCGCTGCCAACTGATCCATTTGTTGCCGTTATCCCTGAAAAAAGCGAAGCCTCTTCTACTATCCGAATGAAGGAACTTAGCGGCATGCCTCTCATGCTGTTGCATAGGGTTAGCGGTGTCGGTCTCTATGAACTTGTCGTTAATGAATGTACAAGGCATAGCTTCGAGCCAAATATCATTTGCGAATGCCCTGATGCGGCGATGTTGCTCTCACTTGTTCGGACAGGCTTAGGGACAGCACTTTTGCCAAAATCTACACTGCTCTCTTTTCCAACGAATGGTTTAAAGGTAGTTGAAATTGAAGATTGCACCATCCAATCAGAATCCGCTATTATCTGGCTAAAAGACCGCTACTTATCTAAAAAAGCAGAGCGTTTTCTTGACACATTTCATTCGTCCAAAATGATTATCAATTAATAAAAAATGAGACCGCTATGTACGGTCTCGTTTCTTATTCTACTTATATTGTTCATCTCATGTAGCCATTCTGCTTAACCCCTCTTCTTCCACCGCTGCTAGAAATTCTTCCGGCTGGTCAAGACGCAAATAGATTCTCTTTGCTTTTTTAGTAAACCCGTATATATAGTGAACCGTCGCCGGCTGCCTTAATTCAATTACTACTTGTGGCTCGCCTTTTTCCATATCGGTATATACACCATGAAAAGCATCTTGATCCTTTTCGTTGTATTCTCCCTCCTCTGTGCGCCGGATCGAGAAAATATTTTCTTTTGTAGCAGTAATTCTTTTAACTAAGCCAATAGGGACAGTAATTTTGTCCGCTTCTACAACTATCGGGTTAAGACGGATCGCTTGGATTTCTCCGATAAAAAAGAGCACGGTGTATATATTTAAGACAACCATTACCCAAGCAATAACCGGATTCATCGAGTGGATCAGCCAGTGCACGCCGACCGTTTCCAATACAACAGCATGGATGAGCATCACATTGAAAGCGAGAACACTGGTCTGGCGGTGAGCCTTAAAATGACGGTCAGATTCAGGTGGTTTTTGCTTCCAGCTAGCAAGCGCAAATTTCCATATCATCCATTCAGAAATAATAATTTTTGCAAATCTATTTTCTGAGAAAGCAGTTTCTGCCTGCTGCCAGACAGCAAGTGTTGAGGTAACAGCTCCTCTAGTGGCCTGTACTTTTCGACGGATAGTATGGACTGTTTTAATAAGCCGAAAAATAATCCAGATTTCAGCAGCAAAAAGGGCTGCCTCCCCTGCAAACAATACCCATCCGATCCACTCCATACCGGCCAGGCGGCCATCAGGGATAATTGCTTTCCCGACAAAATAACCAAGTAATGCCACGCCAATTACGGGAGCCATTTGCCGTTTTTGGCGAAAAACAAAGAGGTACGCAAGAAGCGGGATGACAAGAACAAAATCTAATAGCGAACCAATTGTCACCATCTGCATTTCATTGGGAGGAAGAGGAAGAAGATGATGCGCAGCAAAATTGGAGAGAATAATGACTCCAGCTAAGGCTAAGAACCAATTCCATTTTGTTGGTGATACACGAACAGCATTCATAAGAAAAGCCTCCTTTACAAAAACTGTAATCGTTTCACCTCTATTTTATAAAAAAAGAAACGTCCGCCCATTGAAAAAAGTTACAATTTTCCTACGCTTTCGTTTTTAACCAGAAGGTTCGGCAACGTGTGTTAAAATATTTGTAAAGTTTTTACCTAAGTGGAGGGTATCAAATGACGTTTCTTCCCTATTTGCTTTTAGGAATTGCTATCGTCTCGGAAGTATTCGGCTCTACTATGCTGAAACTTTCCAATGGGTTCACCCGCTTGCTTCCGGTAGCGGGAGTGATTGTCGGATTTGGAGTGGCCTTTTATTCCTTATCTATAGCTTTGAAAACCTTGCCTCTAGGAGTGGTTTATGCTACGTGGAGCGGCTGCGGTACCATTTTGACTGTTATCGCGGGTGTGTTATTTTTCAAAGAAAAAGTAAACAAGCAAGGCATCTTAGGAATAGGACTGCTCATCGTTGGACTTGTCTTACTAAATAGTTAAGGAGAAATAAATATGAGAGGCGTTCTTTTTTTAACACTTGCTATACTGCTAGAAATATTCGGGTCCACCATGCTGAAATTATCCGACGGGTTTACCAATATAGGACCTTCCATAGGAGTGGCCATCGGTTTTCTATCGGCATTCACTTTATTCAGCTTTGCATTGAAAAGTCTCCCCCTCTCCTTCGCTTACGCTGTCTGGTCTGGTGCTGGAACAGCACTAACAGCTATTATTGGTGCATGGTTGTTCGGAGAAAGCTTTAGCGCCTTGAAAATCGGTGGACTATTTCTTATCATCTTTGGCATTGCCCTTCTTAATACTTCTTCAGAAAAATCCGTACAAAGTGAGAGCTAGCCTATAATGATTTTGTATGTCTAAAGTCAATTTCTACATAATAAAAAGCGGACTTTGAAAAGTCCGCTTTTTAACATTTATTCTAAAGAGCCTTTTGTTCAGAAATATCCTTTTGTTCTTTCAACTCTTTATTTTTTTTTACAGATGACTGGATATATTCATCGTTCAGACCTTTATACGTTGAATAACACATCACGAGCATTAAAACAGCAAGAGGTACAGCTGTTGCCACAAGCGCTGATTGCAAACCTTGCAAACCGCCGGTCATAATAAGCACGACCGAAACTGCTGCAATAACAACTCCCCATATAATCTTTGTCCGGTGTGCAGGATCTGGATTGCCATTTTCACTGATCATTCCTAATACGAATACAGCTGAATTGGCTGATGTAATAAAAAACACAAGGACAAGCACCATTGCCAGTACACTTAAAAACGCACTCATTGGGAAGTACTCAAAGAACTGGAATAACGCAGAAGTAACATCGGTTGATACGGCAGTCGCGAGCGCCTTTTCTCCCATATTTTGAATAAGGTGAATTGCTGATCCTCCCATTACTGCAAACCAGAAGAATGAACCGAGTACAGGAATAAAGACGGCGCCCATCATGAACTCTTTAATCGTTCTGCCCTTGGAAATTCTGGCGACAAAACTACCAACAAGCGGCGCCCAAGCAATCCACCAGCCAAAATAAAATAGTGTCCAGCTAGCGATCCAGGAACCATCGTTATATGGCTCTGTTCGGAACGACATGCCGATGAAGTTTTGAGCATAATCGCCAACACCCTGGAAGAAAATTTTAAAGATAGACTGGGTTGGCCCCAGGAAAAGAACGAAGCCTAATAAAGCAAAGGCGAGGAACATATTCAGATTGGATAAATGCTTCATTGCTCCTTGCAGGCCAGAAACAGTAGAACCTACATAAATAAAGGTAACTACAATGATGATGAGTGCCTGTGTAAAGATATCCACCGGTATTCCCCAAAGGAAATTCATGCCGCTGTTTACTTGCAGCGTACCAAAACCGAGCGATGTAGCAATTCCAATAACAATCGAAAGGATAACCATGACATCAATCGCTTTGCCAAAAGGGCCTCTGATTTTATCTCCAATCAAAGGATAAAAGACAGAGCTCAATGAAGACGGAAGTTTTTTTCTAAACTGAAAGAAAGCTAAAGAAACTCCTACGAGTGCATAACAAGCCCAGGCCGAAACGCCCCAATGCAAATAAACAAACTGCATAGCAAGCTTGCCTGATTCCTCAGAAGATCCTTTGCCGAATGGAGGGTCAATATAATAGGAGACAGGCTCTGCCACGCCCCAAAACACGAGGCTGATACCGATAGAAGCACTGAAAAGCATGCCAATCCAGGTGGCCGTTTTATATTCAGGCCGATCGTCATCATCCCCTAAACGAATATGCCCGAATTTTGACAGTCCGATATACATACAAAAAGCAAAGAAAATAAAAACACTGGCAAGAATAAACCATCCCAAGTTATTGTAAATAAAATTAAGTGACGAATTCGAAAACTTCTCCAGTTGCTTTGGTGCGAATACACCTACACTAATTAATAATAAGCTGATTGCCAAAGAGGAATAAAATACAGCTTTCTTGCTATTCACCTAACCACTCCTTTAAAGTTTGCCAATCAAAAGATGCTACTGCATCCTCCCACTCCCTTAAAAACTCTCCTAACATGCAAACGGTTTCTAAATTTAACACACTATCCATGATCCCCTTGAGCAAACCGCTGAGCACCTTCTACGTTCCTATAAAGTCCTAGGCAAAATAAGAAATTTCAAAAAAATATAGCGATACCGCCCGAGGAAAGTTTCCCCAGGCGATACTGTTTTATTTATCTAAAAATCATTTTGCTGGAACTAATGAAGCGATAATTTCTGTTATCCGGTCCCCTACTTCGGACGTAGAGGCTGTTCCGTTCATGTCAGGCGTTAACGCTTTATCTTCTAAAAGTAATTGTTCAACGGCAGCTAATACTGCTTGGCCGTATTGCTCATAGCCGAAAAAGTCAAGCATTTGACTCGCAGACCAAATAGATGCCAGTGGATTTGCGACACCTTGTCCTGCAATATCCGGAGCCGATCCATGAATCGGCTCAAACATGGACGGGAAGTTACGCTCAGGATTAATGTTGGCCCCTGCAGCAAGCCCGATACCGCCGGCAAGAGCGGCTCCCAGATCGGTTAAAATATCCCCAAATAAATTGGATGTAACGACTACTTCAAAACGCTTCGGATCCTTGATCATCAGCATGGCGGCTGCATCAACCAGGTAGGACGCCGTCTCCACTTCCGGATATTCCGCGCTTACCTCATCGAATACCTGATCCCAGAAAGCCATGGAATAATTCAAGGCATTCGCTTTGGAAATGCTTGTAAGAGACCTTCCTTCTCTCTTTGCTGTTTCAAATGCATAGCGGATAATCCTTTCTGTTCCTTTACGGGAAAACACGCTGTTCTGCAATACCACTTCATGTTCTTGCCCCTTAAATAGCCAGTCACCGGCACCCGAGTATTCTCCTTCACTGTTCTCACGAATGAACAGCATATCAATGTCCTCGCGTTTCACGTCAACAAGCGGCAAGTGTGCCCCTTTCAGCAGTCTAACGGGACGAATATTCACATACTGATCAAAACTTTTGCGGATTTTCAATAGTAAATCCCAGAGTGAAATGTGATCGGGAACTCCAGGAAAACCAACGGCTCCTAAATAAATTGCATCAAATTCTTTTAGCTGCTCAATTCCGTCATCATCCATCATTTTGCCATTTTCTGCGTAAAACTCGCATCCCCATGGAAAGTAAGTAAAATCAAACTGAAAACTTGAATCAAGTTCAGCTACTTTATTTAATACTTTAACCCCTTCGTTAATAACTTCCGGTCCAATGCCATCCCCGGCAATCACCGCTATTTTAAATGTTTTCACGATAATCTCCCTCGTTCTTTCAGCTTTGGTTCCAAACGACTAATTTCATTTCAGTCATTTCTTCCACTGCATACTTAATGCCTTCACGGCCTGTGCCGCTTTCTTTCACACCGCCGTACGGCATCTGGTCTACACGGTATGTCGGCACATCATTGATGATGACACCGCCAACATGCAGCTCCTGTGAAGCGTACAAAGCATTCTTAATATTATTTGTGTAAATTCCTGCCTGCAGTCCATAGCGGGAATCATTTACTAATTCCACCGCTTCTTCGATACTGCTTACTTTATTAACAACGACAACCGGAGCAAACGCTTCCTGGCAAGATACCTTCAACTTATGCTCCGCCCCTGTAATGATGGTTGGCCCTAAAATGCCGTTTTGCAGTTTACCTCCTGCTGCTATCTGGGCACTGCTTTCTTTTGTTTCTTCTATCCACTCTAGCACGCGCTCTGCTTCCCCTTTGGCGATCAAAGCGGAAATGTACGTATCGGGATCAAGCGGATCACCGACTTTCAATTTCTTTGCCGCCTCTGTAAATTTCGCAATAAACTCATCGTACACTTCTTCGTGGGCATAGACACGCTGCAGGGAAATACATACCTGGCCTTGATTGGAAAAAGCTCCCATGATACAGCGGTCAATGATGTCATTGATCTGAATATCTTTATCGATGATCAATGCTGAATTAGAGCCCAACTCAAGCGTTGTCTTCTTCAATCCTGCTTTACTGCGAATGCTAATACCCACACTTGGACTTCCTGTGAAAGTCACCATGCTAACACGATCATCTTCAACAATGGCATCTCCCACTGTTCCTCCCGGTCCCGTTACCACATTTAGCACGCCGGCTGGAAGACCAGCTTCCGCGAAGAGCTCTGCGATGAAAAGAGCAGAAAGTGGAGTTTGTGAAGCTGGCTTTAATACGACTGTGTTACCGGCTGCGATGGCAGGACCGACCTTGTGTGCAACTAAATTGAGTGGAAAATTAAACGGTGTAATAGCACCGATCACTCCAATCGGTTCTCTTACCGTATAGCCGATCCGGCCAACACCGCCCGCAGCCGCATCAAAAGGAATCGTTTCACCATGAATTCTTTTGGCTTCTTCCGCAGAAAACTTATAGGTTTCAATCGTTCTTGCTACTTCTGCTTTAGCGAAGACAATGGGCTTGGCTGATTCACGAGAAATAATTTCAGCTGCTTCATCCGCTCTTTCTTTTAAAAGAGTAACTACTCTCTCCAAGATCTCCGCCCGTTGATAAGCAGGCATTTTTCCAATCGCTTCACGTGCGTGATAAGCAGCTGTAATGGCTTGCTTTGTCAGCTCTCTGTCGGCCATAGCAATCTGGGCAATCTCCTCCCCGGAATAAGGAGAGCAAAGCGGGGTGTATACCGGCGCTTCCACTTTTTCACCATTGATCAAAAGAAACTGTTTAACAGAATTTTCTTTACTCGTTAATTTACTCATTGAGGGCCTCCAATACCATTTCATGAAATTGAACGATCGCTTTTTCCGAAGAAGAATATTTGCCCTTATTAAACGCGCGAGACCGGAAACCAATTTGTTCCAGCTCTACTAAGTCCACATCTTCCTGACGAACCTGTTCCGCAAAAGCAACTAAGTCTTTTTCTTCCTGAGTCAAGTTTTCATCGCGGAAGTAATACGTGTAAACAGCCAATGTGTTTTCATGGTCAATTGGCAGCATTTGAATCGTTGCCATATTTCCCGGTCCCGGATAAATCGTAACCATTAAATTTGGCCATAACCAGTAAAAGGTCCCACCCCGCATTTCCGCCTTGTTCAAATCCACTTCACCATAATTTTTATCAGGCTTTACAATGGACCCTTGGATAGAGTAGTTCTCACATGTAATAATTTGATAATCATCCATGTCCAGTGTTGCAACGAAGCTTGGATGAGCTACATGGCAATGGTCACATTCTAAATAGTTGTCAATGAATGCCTTCCAGTTAGCTTTAATGACACGTGTTTTTTGACCGGTTCTTTTCAGTTCGCTCAAGAAAGGAAACTTGCTCAATCTTTCAAAGAAATCCCCATAAGATTCACTGAGCGGCTTTGCTTGATCATCCAAGTTAACGAAAATTAAAGATTCCAAAATTTCCATGCGCACAGAACGCAAGCAAGCCTCCTGCACACAAGCAGCGTCTTGCCCTCTAAAGTTCGGCGCTTTATTTAACTTTCCATCCAACTTGAACGTCCATCCATGATAGCCGCACTGAAGGATTTTCTTCTTCCCCGCTTCCTTCTGTTCAAGCTTCGTCGCACGGTGTGGACAAACATTGTAAAAGGCGCGAATTACTTCATCCTGGCCACGAACAACGATGATTGGTTCTTTAGCTACTTCCGTCGTAAAGAAAGATCCTGGTTTTTCTAGTTGGCTGACATGCCCGACAAGCTGCCATGATTTTGAGAAAATAAGATCCATTTCCTTATCCAATACTTTTGGATCTGTATACAGATCATAAGTCATTGTTCTCTCAAATGTCCGGTTCGTCGCGTTTTCTACTTTATTATAAGCCATTATTCATTCTCCCCCGTAAAATAAATTGTGTTAATTGAATCAGCCTGGACTGTTTTTAAAGCGCTTTCGTTTTGGAGAAAGACGTTTGCCCTTCAGCTGACTTCTGCCTTTTTACACGCAAAAGGTTGTTCAGCCACTTTAATAGAGTCTGTCGGGCAGCCATCAAGCGCATCCTCTAAATCTTCTTCAAGGTCTTCTGGTACTTCCATTGCTCCTTCATTGTTATCAAGAACAGCAAAGGCAAGTCCTTCATAATCGTAATCGAACAGCTCCGGAGCCGTTGCCCCGCAGGCGCCGCAGGCAATGCACGTCTCCTGGTCTACTATCGTGTATTTAGCCAACACTACTCGTCTCCTTCCTGCTACTTGATTTCGTTATTACACAGAGTGGGTACTTTTGTTTTTTTCGCCCATCACACTCGTACTGTGGAGCGGCTGTACTTTTGCGCTCGGATCAATATATACTTTGGCGTTGCTGACAGCTGTGGGTGCTTCTCCAAAACCGCTGGCAATCAACTTGACCTTTCCTTCGTAGGTGCAAATATCTCCAGCGGCATAAATGCCTTCCAGGTTTGTCTCCATCCGAGAATTTACTACAATAGAATTTCCTTTGATTTCAAGTCCCCACTCTTTAATTGGTCCAAGGGACGAGACAAAACCATAGTTAACGAGTACATCATCTACTTCAATTTCAAGTGGTTCACCGCTCTTGGTTTCCGTCACAATGACTTTTTCAATCCTTTCTTCGCCAATAAGTTCCATCGGCACATACGGTGTTACAATGTCGACCTTTGACTGTTTTAACAGCTCTACACTATGTTCATGAGCACGGAACTTATCTCTACGATGGATGAGCGTTACTTTTTCTGCGATTGGCTCAAGCATCATCGCCCAGTCAACGGCTGAATCCCCTCCGCCGAATACCACTACCTTCTTTCCGGCAAACTGATTTAAATTCTGAACGGAATAATGAAGGTTAGCGCTTTCAAATTTTTCTTCGCCTTCAAGTTTCAGCTTACGTGGCTGAAAAGCTCCATTTCCAGCTGTGATAATAATTGCTTTTGAGTAATGGGTTTCTTCATTCGTTGTGATAGCGAGCACTTCATCTGTTGTTCGTACGATGCTTTCCACTGACTGTTCCAGACATACTGCCGTTTCGAATTGATTCATTTGCTCGATTAATTGATCAACAAGCTCCTGAGCACGTACTTTTGGAAAGCCAGCAATATCATAAATATATTTTTCAGGATATAAAGCGGATAACTGGCCGCCAAGCTGTGGTAGACTTTCAATAACCTTGACTGAAGCCTGACGCATTCCCGCATAGAAAGCAGTGAACAACCCAACCGGGCCGCCGCCAATAATTGTAATATCAAATATTTCCGGCTGTTGCTTCATCGTCATTCCCCCTCTACTACAAAAATAGTTCTCCTTGAGTCTGCCTCTTTGGAATAAACGGATATTTCAAGACAGTGTTGACTGCCTGTTGGTTGTATATATGCAATTCCAATGCCAACTTCTAAAATTAGCGAAAACGATAAAAAAATAACGAAAATTCTTTCAATTTTGATTTAAATTGAGTTATATTTAACTCAAAGTTAAGAATAGTTAGTCAAATATAACTCACTTGATTTACAAAAGGGGGAATGCCTGTGAAACATGCAGAAGAAAAAAACAGCGTTGAGATGACACTGGAGACGTTATTAAAAATACTCGATCATTCTTCCGATGAGATTTTTGTACTTGATGGTGAAATGCGGATTCTTTATGTTAATCAGGCGTGTGAACGTCATTATGGATTAAAGCCCACCGATGTAATCGGTAAATATAACATTGAATTGTTCGAAAAAGGGTATTGGAAACCTTCTATTGTTCCTGAGGTGTATAAAAGAAAGAAACCATGCTATATGAAACAGCAAACATATATTGGTGCAGAACTGCTCACATCTGCTATTCCGCTCTTAAATGAAGCAGGAGAGATTGAACTTGTTGTCATAACGTCAACAGAATCACAAACGTATAAAATGTTCAAAGCGAAAGAGGCAGCAAGTGAGTCAAATATAACTCACTTTGAAGAGGAAGCAGAGCGGATCGTTACAAACAGCGAAAAGATTAAACAAATCATCTCCTTCTGTGAAAAAGTAGCACCTACAGATTCAACGATTTTGATTGAGGGAGAATCAGGCACAGGAAAAGGAGTGCTTGCCCATTTTATTCATCGAATTAGCCAGCGGAAAAACGGGCCATTTTTAACAATCAATTGTGCTGCTATTCCAGAAGAGTTACTTGAATCCGAACTATTTGGCTATGCAAAAGGGGCATTTACCGGCGCCAGCAAATCTGGAAAGCCCGGCTTGATCGAGGCGGCGGACAACGGCACTGTGTTTCTCGATGAAATTGGCGAAATGCCTCTTGCTCTTCAGGCTAAACTGCTTCAGGTTATTCAGGATAAGCAATTTATCCCTGTTGGCGGCAGTGAAACAAAAAAAGTCGATATCCGCATTATTGCTGCCACCAATCAGAATCTAGTCCAAATGGTCAAGGACAAACAGTTTCGCGAAGATTTGTTTTATCGTCTAAATGTGATTGATGTCCATCTGCCACCGCTCCGCGAGCGAAAAGAAGATGTGATTCCACTGACATATAATTTTTTAAATAAGTTTAACGAAAAATACCATACGAACAAAGTCATTTCAGAAGAATGTCTCAATACTTTGATTCATTATCCATGGCCAGGCAACGTGAGACAATTGGAAAATCTCATTGAACGGCTAGTTGTGATTAGCGACTCTGTCATTCAAGTGTCTGACCTTCCTGATATGATTACGGAAAACGCCGGGCCTCTTACCCAGCTTTCCCTTCCCCACACTCTCGACCAGGCATTGAATGAGACAAAACGGATTCTCATCAGAAGATCTTACCAGATGTATAAATCATCACGAAAAGTCGCCAATGACCTCGGCATCAGTCAGACGAAAGCGTCGAAGCTGATCCGCGAATATTGCAGCGATTTGATGAGCTAGGCGCATAAACACGGTCACCAGGTCCGTGCACAAGCAGTCAGTAAATACCCCAGGTGGTGAGTAATCCTGGAAACATAAAAAAACCTTTTCCTAACAGGAAAAGGTTTTTTCTCTAGGAAGGCCGGTGAAATGAGCCAACAACTTCAACCGTCTGGGTAACATTAACAAAGGCCCCAGGATCAGCATCATGAATCATTTTCTTTACATCAGTAAGCTGATAACGCGTAATAACCGTCACGAGTATGGACCGTCCTTCACCCGTGTAGGCTCCTTCTCCGTTCATTAGCGTAACACCGCGATACAAGTTTGCCAGAAGCTTTCCTTTCACTTCTTCCCCTTTGGCAGTAATGATCATTAATGTTAGCTTGACATGGTTAGTATGAATCATGTCAACCACTTTTCCTGTCGCATAAATGGCAATCAGCGTATTGAGCGCAGCATCCCAGCTGAAGATAAATCCAGAAGCCAGGACGACTACAGCATTCATAGCTGTTAAAATCGAGCCAAGCGGAAAGTCTTTCTTCCTTGTCAAAAGCATGGCGATAATATCAAATCCACCTGATGAACCAGAAGCCCGGAAGATCAGCCCAATGCCGGCTCCCGTAATCACTCCGCCGAACAGTGCGGACAAGATAGGCTCTGTGGACACTTCAACAATCGGTATCACATAGAGACTGAATGAAATCGTGACTACTGATAAAATCGTGTAGCTGATAAAGCGCCTTCCAAGCTTGATTAACCCAATAATTAGAAGCGGCAAATTCAAAATCAGGTTTACCACGCCTGTATTTAAAGGAGTGATCAGACCAAACATAATTGCTACCCCACTAAGCCCACTGCTTAATATCTCGTGCGGGATGAGAAAAAAATTGTAAGCGACTCCTACTAAAAATGAGCCAAACAGAATGATTACAACATTTTTCATCTAACCTCTCCCTTCTCCCATCTACTGTTTAATTGTTATTATTATAGGGGAGAAACTGGAGATTTTAGAGATAATAGTTTTTTCTGAAAAACCAGACGCGCACAAAAAGATGTAGAACAAAAACGCGAAGAGACACTTAACTCTTCGCGTTTTTATTTATAAAGCTTTTTTCTGCTTGAAAGGAATGGCTCCGATCAATACCTCTACACCTGTCGCAAAAATAAATACGATCCACGCGTACTTCCAACTAATAAGAAAACCAATGAGAAGAAAGGTAGCAAAGGCAAAAATCCATAAAGCACCCGAGATACTCCCTCGTATCATTTGATATTCCGGATTATAATACTTGGCTGTATACTTCATCCACTCTTGGTCGTGTTTGCTGCGGTCCTTTTCTGTCAGTCCAAGAAACACGTAAAGGCAGATGGAAGGAATAGCAAATGGAAGCAACGTAGCAACCCACTCACCATTTTCTACACTCCCTTGAAAATAAACAATACCAGCGGTAAATAAGCCAAACAGTAAAACTCCCGTCGCTGCTGTATAGCCTGCTGCCCGGATCGGTCTCATTCCAAAATGATGTGGAGTTTCTTGAGTCAACCCTAAATAAACAAGCGCACTGATCGATACAAGGGCAAATGGAAACAAGGTGGAAATAGTAATGTAGTATTCTTCCATCCGCAAATGGACAAGCAGTGCCGTAATCATCCCGAACAGTAAAATTCCAATGCTAATGACATAGCCAAACACATGGACTTTAGGGAGCGGTTTTTTATTATACATATGATCAATAACTTCATAATGAGCTTTTATGCCGATGTCTTCAGCTACCTTCGTCACATCGCCAAGCTGGCTGATTGCTTTCTGAAACGCCTCTTCTTCGTTCATCCCCTGATTAGTAAATTCCTGAATCCTCTCCTGCAGATTAACCTCTACTTCCTCCTTTAATTCATTAAGCTGATTGGAGGGAGGAAAATCAGCAAATACTTGTTCAATATATTCCTTGATCCTGCTCTTCATTTTTTCACAGCCTTTCTACAATAATTTCTCGATGACTTCTTTGGTAAACTCCCAATCATCACAGTTTCGTTTATAAAGCGTTTCACCGGAAGCAGTAATACTGTAATATTTTCTTCTGCCTCCCTGTGTCTCGCTTCCCCAATAAGAAGTGACACAGCCCTCTTGTTCAAGCCTTCTAAAACTGGAATAAAGAGTTGCCTCTTTTAATTCGTACTGCCCTTCGCTTTTCTCAATAATTTTTTTATAAATTTCATATCCATAACTGTCCCCTTCTTTTAAAATTCCAAGGACGATCGTATCTGTATGGCCTCTGATTAAATCAGATGATATTTTCGCACTCATTAGGCGTCCCTCCTACAATTACAATATACTTCATATTACTTTGTCTGTCAAAGTAATATTACAGACATTTTCTATTAAAAAAAGACAAGTTTAGCCATCTTGGCTGTTCAAGAAATAAATAGCTCTTCTTACTTTCCATACGTTATGATAGAGACACTATTTAAATCTGAGGTTTTTAAAGGAGAAAGTGATGTTGTTTGCAAAGAAGGAAAATTACAAGTGGCTTATTCTTTTCATTGCTACTCTTGCTCAAGCCTGTGCCACATTTGTCACTTACGGGATAGGTCCGCTGGCAACTTTCTATCAAAGAGAATATGAGCTTTCACAATTGGAAGTTGGCCTGTTAGTATCCGCAGTAAACGCTGGTCCGATCTTCTCTATGCTATTCTTTGGAGATTTAATGGAGAAACACGGAGAGAAGTGGGTCGTTGGTTTAGGCGCTGTGTTTCTGGGCTGCAGTATTTTAGCTGCTTCTTTAACAGATCAGTATGTTTTACTGCTTATCATTTTGGCCATTGTCGGCTTATGGTACGGCACCGCCCAGCCCGGCGGAAGCAGTGCTATTATGAAATGGTTCCCTAAGCAGCACCGCGGACTGGCGATGGGCATCAGGCAAACGGGAATCCCTATCGGCGGGGCCGCCGCTTCAATGATTCTTCCTTTCTTGTTTTATTACAATGGGGCCACCGCCGTCATAACAGCACAATCAGCCGTTGCTATAACAGGTGGTTTAGTCTTTCTTTTATTCTACAAAGATATTAAGCATGGAAAGAATGGCAGCAAAAAACACCGCTTCATGGAAAAAATCAATACAATTAAAAGTAACACTAGTCTTTATCCTGTATTTTTCATTGGCATGATTATGGTTTCTTTGCAGATTATCCTTGTTGCCCACTTAATGAGCTACTTTACGAACACTTTGCATGTGAAGCTTAGCACAGCAGGGTCTTTCTTAAGTTTTGCGTTGGCTGGCGGAATGTTTGGCCGGATTATTTTGGCCTGGATCAGCGACCATGTATTTAAAGGAAATCGAAGCAAGCCCCTGCAACTAACGATGTGGGCCTCTGCTATGGCTGTATTGGGTCTTATTCTTCTGCCATCTTATCTCCCTTTATGGGCAATTAACCTTTTATGCTTTTGGATAGGATTCTTGGGAATTGGCTGGTTCAGCCTGTTCATCGTGCTCGTCTCGGAAAAATCAACCACTGAATTCTCCACCTTAACAGTGAGTTTTGCTTTAACGTTAAATCAAGTGTTTATTGTTGTTTCTCCCTCATTATTCGGATGGCTTGTAGACTATTCTTCCGGGTATACTATTCCACTGCTTATGCTTACTTTTTTTATCATGGCAGGCGCTGTATGGCTTGGATCATCTGAGAGGCACTATAATAAAAAAGCTTAGGATGACCATGAAAAGACTGGTCATCCTAAGCTTCTTTCAAAGATTGACTATAGTTAAATTTGAGCTTTCACCACTTTACTTTTGGGCAGACGAAGTAACGTACCCCTTTTTCCCGACAGATAAGCCAGTGACAAAAATAAGCACTGAAGCCGCAATCAGCATGGTTAAAGGAATCGTCCAGCTATGGGTAAGATCATGCAATCCGCCGAACAAAACCGGTCCAACAGAAGCCAGAAGATACCCGAATGACTGAGCCATTCCCGATAACTCTGCCGCTTCCTGTGTACTTTTCGTACGCAGACTGAAAAACATCATAGCGAGGCTAAATGCAGATCCTGCTCCAATACCGGTAAAAATCACCCATAGCAGCAAAAGGGCACTATCGTCAAACAGTATGCCAATCAGTCCGGCCGTAAATAAGACGGCCGTGGCAGCTGCAATCCCACGCTGGTTTTCCTGCCGGCCTGCCAGCACCGGCACAATAAATGTAAACGGCAAAACAGAAAATTGCATCATTGACAGCATCCAGCCGGCTGATCCGGCATCCATTCCTTTTTGCTGTAAGATATCCGGCAGCCAGGTAATTACTACATAAAAGATTAACGATTGTAATCCCATAAATAAAGTAACCTGCCAGGCAAGACGAGAATGCCATAACCGGCTGCCTGAGCGATTGCCTCCTGGCACTGCTGTTTGTTTTTTACGACGCAGCTGCGGCAACCAAAAGAAAACAGCAATGAATGCTAATACTGCCCATACCCTGAGAGCGCCTGACCAGCCAAAACCAGCGCTGGCAGCAAGCGGTACACTAAGGCCCGAGGCGATAGCGCCACAGAGATTCATGGAAACGGAATAAATGCCTGTCATCACACCAAGACGCTCAGAAAAATGTTGTTTGATAAAGCCAGGCAGCAACACATTGCCAAGAGCAATCGCTAATCCGAGTAAAATTGTCCCTGCAAATAAGGCTGCTACTCCCCCGGAGGAACGGAGCAATATTCCTGTTGCCAAAGCAATTAAAGCGACAAATAATGTCAGTTCGACTCCGAACAGCCGAGAGATTTTTGGCGCAAACGGCGATAGAAAAGCAAAGGCAAGCAGAGGAAGCGTCGTAATCGTGCCAGCAACAGCATTTGATATTCCAAGATTCTCCCGAATAGCTGGTACGAGGGGTCCGACAGAAGTTAAAGGTGCTCTAAGGTTGGCACCGATCAAAATGATCCCCACGATTAAAAAAACGACTTTCCATCTTCTTGATGCATGATTTTGTTCAATAGATTGGATTGCTTGTGGTTCTCCCATTCTTATTCCTCCAAACCGGCAGACAGCAAATCTTTTAAGTAAACCATATATTCATTAACAGCTTCTGCTGCCGCCTCTTCATTTTGTGTCGCGATGCCCTCAACGAGCTTTTCATGAATATGCTGATGAGTAGCTGTGCAAAAGGAAAGTTCAACAAGATTGCGCACAGATGAATGCAAGGCATCGATCATATGCTCATATAATTCAATCAGCAGGCGGTTATGAGCAGCTGCAGCAACAGCTTGATGAAGCTGAATATCTGCTTCTGCATAACCTTCCTGATCCCCGTCATTAATCGCCTGACGGCAGTTATCTAAATAAGACCTCAGCTTTCTGACATCTTCATCGCTTCGCCGAACAGCCGCCAGCCGGGCTGCTTCCCGTTCAAGTGCATGTCTGACCTCCAAGGTTTCCTGCAAATCCGACTTGCTTACCCGCCGTTCAATAGCCACGCCGAGGGCGCTCGTCGAACAGACATGAGTGCCGCTTCCTTGTCTTGTCTGCAAAAGACCGCTATGCACAAGTGCGCGTATGGCTTCACGAAGTGTATTGCGGCTCACTTCAAATCGTTCCATCAATTCCATTTCCGGAGGCAGCCTCGTGCCGACCGGCCAAGCACCGGACTCAATTAATTCCTCTATTTGTGCTGCGACTTGATCCACAAGTGAGATACGGTTCGCTTTTTCAATGTTCATGTCTACACCTCAAATTTGTAGGATGATTGGTTCATTGGCAAACTTATCATATCTATGAAAATAAGTAAACATCAAACGAAAAATTCCTAAAACAATTTTAATGAAGCTCTCCTGCCGACAAAATGCCTATACATAATAACTAAAAAAACAGCCCAAAAATCAGGCTGTTCCAAAAGCCAGAAGGATCACGGGCTTTTTAACTTTTCTTCCATCGTTTCAATAAACTTCCGCACCGCAAATCCTAGATACTTATCCGCCCTGTAAATAATCCCAATATCTCGTACAGGAGGGTCATCGCTCACCCTAATTAAGCACAAACTGGGATCATTTAGCGATTGGGAGAGCGGCAGTGGCTGGAGAGTCGCCCCGATATTTTCTTTAACAAAACGGAAAAGCGAAGGTCCCGTCGTTGTTTCTACCACTGTGTTTAGTTGAATGCCATGCTTTTGACAGTGATCCTCTAATAGTCGCCTTCCTAAAAATTGCTTAGCATACATCACCATCGGCATGTCTCTTAACTCTGCTAAACGGATAGAGTGACGGTTAGCTAACCTATGGTTTTTTGAAACGACTAACACATACTCTTCGCGATAAAGGGGGAGGCTGACTAAACGGCTGTCCTGTGATAAAAGCAGTGTAATCCCAATATCCACTTCGTTATCAAGTACTTGCTTAGTAATTTCAACAGTGGACGCAGAGAGATTTAAGCGAATGTTAGGAAATCTCTTGTAAAAATCGATGAATAAAGGAGTAAATCGGTAATCGAGCTCTGCCGGCAAAACGCCGACCGCGACAGTGCCTCCCTGGTATTCACGAAGTTCCTCTATCTCGTGAAGGGCATTTTCAAGGTTTCGAAACATTCCCTTGCAATTCTTGAGAAGAATGGCTCCAGCTTCTGTTAGAGCAATTCTCTTTCCAATACGGTCAAATAACGGAGTTCCCAGCTCCTGTTCTATCGCTCGTATTTGCAAACTAAGTGTTGGTTGAGAAATCCCAATTTTCTCTGATGCTCTTGTAAAATGAAGCTCTTCACAAAGAGTCATGAAATATTCTAACTGTCTAAGTTCCATGCCGGCCTTTCTCCTCATATCATTGATTTTTTCAATGATTATAATAGTTTTTATTGAATTGTCCAATCATTTATCTTCAGGTAACCTTGAGCTTAAATGAGTAAGAAAAGGTGTGAAGAAAATGAAAAGATTTAGGGCCACTCTGATGGCGCTCGCTCTCTTTATGGCTTCTTTAAACTTGCGCCCTGCAATCAACTCCATTTCCCCTTTGTTGGAGTCATTGCGAAACCACTTAGGAATTAGCGCTTCAACAGCAAGTTTACTAACTTCCATTCCTGTCCTTTGCATGGGAATCTTTTCGCCAGCAGCAGCCAAACTGGGAAATCGTATCGGCATGGAACGGGTTTTAGGAGGTGCTCTCCTCCTAGTTGGTCTCGGCACATTTTTACGCTTCTTTACGAACTCGGTTTTCTTTTTACTTTTTACCGCATTCGTAATCGGCATTGGCGCCGCTATTATGGGCCCTTTGCTTTCCGGGTTTATTAAACGCCATTTCCCTCACCAGGTACCGAAAATGATTAGTGTTTATTCCGTTGCTATGACGATGGGAGCCGCTCTTGCATCCGGCTTAGCCGCGCCGCTTCAAAGCGGACTGCATTCCTGGCGAGCTGCGCTTGGTATTTGGACTGTTTTGGCTTTAATCGCCATTCCACTCTGGTGGCTTTTGGTTTTACGGCAGGTTAATCATTCAAAAAACAATTCCGCCTTTCAGCCGTCCCCTGCCCTTCCCTGGAGAAATCCAAGGGCCTGGCTGCTGATATGGTCGTTTGGCCTGTCAGGAATGATCTTTTTTTCGATCACTGCCTGGCTTCCTCCGATTGTACAAGGCATGGGTTACAGTGAAAGCTATGCCGGCAATGCGCTAACTATTTTTGCGGTTGTACAAATTCCCGCAAATTTGCTACTTCCTTTTATTATTAAAAAGTATCCTTCCCGTCTCTTCTTATTGCTGTTTTTTTCTGGCGTAGAGTTCATTGGCTTTCTCATGGTGTACCTTGCAATATTCCCTTGGGTAGCCGCTATTTTTCTTGGAATTGGAGCAGCTTCCTTATTTTCGCTCAACTTGCTGCTGCCAATTGATGCAACTACAAGCGGACAAGAGGCTGCTGCTTGGTCAGCGCTGATTCAGTCAGCAGGCTATATTATTAGTGCAACAGGACCGATCTTGATCGGGTGGATTCATGATGCAACCGGAGGTTTTTTATTCTCTGTCATCGGATTGATTGCCATCAATCTCGCATGCATGATCGTTCAATTTTTTGTTGCGTCCCGCACTAAGAAAGAAAAAGTTCCCACAGCTGCATAGAGCTTGTTAAATATCAAAAGGAGAGCCCTGCTTAAGCGTTTGGGCTCCCCTTTTGAAAACCATTCTCTCATTCTTTACGGTAGATCGATTAGCATAAATCGCGAGTCAGATTCTGCGATTATTTGTAAAGTGCCCGTTTCTGTTATGCGGGCAGAATCACGCTGGTGTAAGACGGCTTCAGCGTTTATCATAACTTTTCCCTCAATCACAAACAAGAAGATCCGACGTCCTTCTTTTTGCGTAAATGTGAGTTCTTGACCTTTCTCTAAATCTGATAAATAAACTGTTAAGTCCTGGTGGATATACGCGGTCTGTTCGGAAATAGGCTCTTGACTTACTATAGGAAGCAACTGATTTTTCAACTGATCCACATCAAAATTTGTTTGCTCATAGGAAGGCGTTAAACCATTTTCTTTCGTTTCAAACCATAGCTGCAGAAAGTTTACATCTTCATCAGAAGAAGGATTAACTTCCGAATGAATCACCCCTGTTCCTGCTGACATCCGTTGGACGCCTCCAAAAGTTGTTGTCGCCGTATGTCCCGCACTGTATTCATGCTTTAAATATCCACTTAAAACAATTGACACGATTTCCATTTCACGATGCGGATGAGCCCCAAATCCTCGATGGGGTTTGACAATATCATCATTTAGCACTCGCATCGGTCCAAAGTTCATATTTTCGGGGTTATAATATTCCGCAAAGGAAAAACTGAAATGGCTCTTCAGCCATCCGTGATCTGCTGTATGGCGTGAGCCTGCTGGATAAATTGTTATCATTTGATCCCCCTCCTCTTATTACGTGTTTAGTTTAATTTCCTTGAAAAATAATGGCATCTAATGCATATTGGCCTGAACCGATTAAGGCAACACCAATCACTACTGCTATAATCATCAGATTATACTCATAGCCATTTTCAGTAGCCCAGTAACCATTTGGTCCGTGCACTTTTAGAATAGCGACGACCATCGTTCCAGCAATAATAACAGCTGCTAACGGTGTAAGCAGTCCTAAAACAAATAGTGCTCCGCCAATCAATTCTGCCAATCCAGCTAAAACAGCCATCGTTACTCCCGGCTTCATTCCTATAGACTCAAAGAAACCTCCCGTTCCTTTAATTCCATGGCCTCCAAACCACCCAAACAATTTTTGTGCCCCGTGTCCGGCAAAGCTTAGACCGATAGCTAAACGTATTATTAATAACCCTGCATTCATCATTTTATTTCCTCCTCTTTTATTATCATTTCATATATTATGAATTCGAGATATATAGTTAAAAAAAATTATTTAAAGTTCTTGCGCGTAAAAACCTAGTTTTTTTAATTGGGTGATCATTATTTCTTTTTCTTTAGCATCTAATCCACCGAATATTTCCTGAATGGCCTCTTTATGTTTAGGAAAAATAGTACTCATTAATTCCTGGCCCTCAGGGGTAATAGAAGCATACGTGACACGTCGATCTGTTGGACATGGTTTCCGCACGAGCAGTTGTTTTTTCTCTAATTTATCAACAACGTAAGTGATGCTGCTGCTTGCAAGCAATATTTTCTCGCCGATTTTCTGTATGGGCTGATCCCCTTTGCTGAACAGCAGTTCAAGTACTGCAAACTCAGTTGTATTCAGTCCATAATTTTTTATATCTTCTTCTACTCGTTTCGTTACGGATTGTACAGCCCGAGATAATACAACGAATAGTTTCAAAGATAAGTCTTGTTGGTCAGCTGAAGCCATAATTATCAATTCCTTTACAAATTATCTCGATTTCGAGATTTATTATATAACCGTTTTTCTTTGATGTCAAACGGATCTTTTTTCAAAATAAACTGTCCGCTGCTAGTAAGCAACGGACAGGAAGTATTATTCAGTATAAAATTCTGCTGGGATTGGTCCAAAGCAGCGGCGATGATACAGCATTGGATCTTTTCCTTTATCGAGATGAATGTCGGTTACATTGCCAATCAGGACAGTATGGTCGCCTGCTTCGACTGCCTGAAATGTTTCACATTCAAATACACCGAATGCTCCTTCAATAATCGGCAGCCCATTTTCGGACATTTTCCATTTGCATTGACTGAAGCGGTCCACACCTTTAGTGGCAAACGTTTTGCAAAGCTCCTGCTGCTCACCGGCAAGCACATGCACGGCAAATTTGCCTCCTTCAGTAAATGCTTTAATTGTTGATACACCATGATCGATTGACCACAGCACCATCAATGGATCAAGTGAAACAGATGCAAATGAATTCACAGTCAACCCAACAGGTGTTCCATCTTCGGTTACCCCTGTTACAATCGTTACACCCGTTGGGTAATTCCCCATTACCTCTTTAAATAATGTTTGTTTCTCTGCTTTTTCCATTCCTCATCTCTCCCTTGTTATGTATTCACTTCTACTGTATCAAAAAATGGACAAAAACTGGGCAAAAAAGTTTCATTCTTTTTTGTTTATTTTAATATTTAATTTTTTGAAACTATTTCATGATAAAATAATGGAGGTAGGGATATAACAATTAAGGGGGAGGAACCATGAAAAATTTAACGATTCGTGAACTGAAAGCTCATTATCAAAACAAAGAATTCTCACCAGTTGAAGTCACTAATTATTACTTGAGGCGGATCGATCATAATCAAGACTTGAACACTTATATCACAGTTTGTGCTGAACAGGCTTTAAAACAAGCGGAAATTTCAGAGAAAAAATTTTTAGCCAATGAATTAACAGGAATATTAGAAGGCATTCCCCTTTCTTATAAAGATAACTTATACACGAAAGGGATTCGTACAACAAGCGGATCGAAAATCGAAGAAAATTTTATTCCGGATACCAATGCTGGCGCTTTCCAGATTCTCCAGCGGGAAGGAGCCGTCAATCTGGGCAAAACCAATATGCATGAGTATGCATTCGGCATTACATCGAATAATCCATTTTACGGACCGGTAAGGAACCCGTGGAATCGAGAATACACACCAGGCGGGTCCAGCGGTGGGTCTGGAGCAGCAGTTGCCGCCTCCTTATGTGCTGCCTCCATCGGCACGGATACGGGTGGATCTGTCCGTATTCCAGCGGCTTCTTGCGGTGTGATCGGTTTGAAGCCTACATACCATCTCGTTGATGCGACTGGCGTGAAGAATATTTCATGGTCAATCGATCATGTCGGGCCATTGACCAAAAACGTGGATGATTTAGCCATTATGATGGAAGCCTTAACAGGTCTTTCTTATTCAGAAAATCTACAGGAGGACATTCGTGGCCTCCGTGTCGGCGTGCCGTCCAATTACTTTAACGAGTATATAGATAAAGAAAGCCTGTCTCTCTACAAACAGGCCCTTAATAATTTAGCAAGCCTCGGAGCTGTGCTGATTGACATTGAGGTGCCATTTACAGCTGAAGATCTTGCTTTAGTGTTCACTCTTGCCATTTCCGAAGCAGGATTCGTACATGAAAATAGTTTGCATCATGCGATTGACCAATTCGGCCCTGATGTTCGTGCAGCTCTGGAGGCAAGCCGATCCTTCTCTGCGTTGGATTATATTAAAGCAATCAAACGAAAGGCAGATATTACAGAGCAATTTGAAAAGCTATTCGAACAAATTGATGTATTAGCGACACCAACACTGCCGGATACTGCCCAAAAAATTGGTGTAGAAGAATTTGAAATCGCCGGCAGAAGGGAACCGATCTTTGATGCGATGATCCGTTATGCGTCTGTCTTTAATTTAACCGGACAGCCTGCTCTATCTATTCCGAGCGGCTTGACAGAAAAAGGACTTCCCGTAGGATTACAGCTAGCAGCTGCAACGTTCAATGAACAGACGCTGATCCGTGCGGGCTATGCTTATGAGCAAAGCTTCCTCAAAGAGTTTTATAAAAAAAGAGAAGCGCTAGGAGAATCTCTGAAGAACTAATGGCAAAGAGCTTGGACCACTAATGGTCCAAGCTCTTTCTATTAATTAACGAAGCGGCCGGATGTGCCTGCAGAGCTCCAATACTCATTTCGCAAATGAACCTTTTGAATTTTCCCAGATGCTGTTTTGGGCAGCTCTTCTACGAATGACACCCCAGTGATTGCTTTAAAATGAGCGAGCCGGCTTCTCGAAAAATCAATTAACTCTTGTTCTGTTATATTCGAAGAAGGACGCTTTACCACAAAAGCGTGCGGTGTTTCTCCCCATTTCTCGTGGGGAACGGCTACAACAGCTGCTTCTAAAACATCACTATGCTCGTACAATACTCCCTCTACCTCAATAGAAGAAATATTTTCACCGCCGCTAATAATGACGTCTTTCTTTCTATCAACGATATCGACGTTCCCATACTCATCTACCGTCGCCATGTCTCCCGTGTATAACCAGCCATCGCGGATGGCTTCCATCGTAGCCTGTTCATTTTTCCAATATCCTTTCATCACGCCATTGCTGCGGACAATTAATTCACCGATCGCTTGTCCATCATGGGGCACCTCTTCTCCAAACTCATCTACAACGCGCACCTCATTGCCGATCATCGCGAAACCGGCTTTTGCTTTCATTCGGTATCTTTCCTTTAAAGGCAATCCGTCACACTGAGGCCGAATCGCTGAATAGGTGCTGAGCGGGGAGGATTCTGTCATTCCGTATACTTGCAGAAACTCCCAACCAAGCTCTTCTTCCACACGGGCAACAAAAGCTGGCGGCGGTGCAGATCCAGCGATGACAACACGTAATTTTTGCTTGATATGCGGTTTGTATTCTTCATTGTATTGCAGCAAACTGTTCAAGACTGTTGGAGCCATATGCATCACGGTTACATGATGATCGGCAACTGCTTCAAAAATGGTTTTCGGATCTGTTTTCTTCAAGCAAATATGGGTAGCGCCATTAGCTGTATAATAAAACGGCGCTCCCCATCCATTTACGTGGAACATTGGCAAAACATGCAGATAAATGTCTCTGTCTGACACGCGGATTGCATGCATGGAAGACATCGCATGCAGGTAATTGTTGCGATGGGTGAGCATCACTCCTTTAGGGTTGCCTGTTGTTCCGCTCGTATATAACAGACTGGCGAGGTCATCCTCCTCGACATCGGCTCTTTCGAAAGCAGTTTCGGAAAACCGTGCAAGCCATTCATTGTAGTCAGTCTCCTGACACCCCTTGCTCTTATCATGCACAATAATTTTTTCAACAGTTGTCAACTTTTCTTTTACCGGTTCAATGAGCGAATAAAGATCGTCATCTACAAAAAGCACTCTAGCTTCACTATGATTAAGGATAAATATATAATCTTCTGGTTTAAGACGAATATTGAGCGGTACCATGACTGCCCCCAGCTGGAATACTCCATAAAATCCCTCCAGCATTTCTAGCGAGTTGGGAGCAAGATAGGCTACTCTGTCCCCTTTTTTGACGCCCTCTGCTCTTAAACCACGTGATAAGCGCTGAACTCTTGCAAACAATTCTTTATAAGTGAGCGAATCTGTTGGAGTGATGACAGCTGTTTTTTCTCCATAATAAGTAACAGCCCGATCAAGAAATTGCGTAACTATAAGCGGTACATTCATTTCTCTCATCCCCTGGTCATGTATTTGTCCCTTCTTCTTTATCTTAATTGATTTTTCAGAAAATTAAAATCAATAACTGTTCACCTTGTTCCTATGAACTTACGCCTTTCATATAAAAGCAAAAAATAACGCGGGTTTTCCCCCGCGCTATAAATACATATCTTTATTAACTTAAAACCTTCTGAGTGTTTTTCTCTGTTTCGCCCATTATACTTGTGCTGTGTAACGGCTGTACTTTCGCTTTTGGATCAATGTATACTTTCGCGTTGCTGACAGCCGTCGGCGCTTCGCCGAAGCCGCTCGCAATCAGCTTCACCTTTCCTTCATACGTACAAATATCTCCCGCTGCGTAAATCCCCGGGATGTTCGTTTCCATCCGAGAATTGACAAC
>NZ_JBIQDP010000026.1:0-68967 GCF_045370945.1 Pseudobacillus sp. 179-B 2D1 NHS | reverse complement strand
CAGCCACCGGTCAAATATCGGCAGCTGGCTGCTTAAAGGTGTTTTGATCCCTGTCTCAAAAATAGGGGTCAGTCCCGTCTACGCACCCTTGGCTTTTTCATTGTTTAATATTTACTTCGCAGTACTTGTCTCGCCGAAAAACTTTACAAGCTCGGTCAAAGCCTGACTGAATGTCTTTAGGTGTTCCTCTACCCTTCCAGGAAACTCTCTTTCAATGAAATCTAACGTGTCATTTGAAGTATGCCATACACCGCCATGCTTGACAGTTTGAGTATAACCATCCATGTCTCCGATTTCCCAGTTCGTTGATTCAAAGTAAGCATACGGGATGCCCAGTTCATTAAATGGCGCATGGTCACTCCAATCTCCCGTTGTCCCTGCTGGATACTCTGGGTTTACCCCCGGATTGGTGCCAATATCCAGCTTTTTCTTTCCGGCGATTTTGAGAGCCTGGTCGCGGATAAAGCCTTTATCCCCTAGGTTGCCATAGACATACATATGATCACCAACAGCTAAACTATCCAAATTAATCATTCCGACTGTATGATGAATCTCCTGTTCTGTCATTTGGCCAGCATAATAGGTTGAACCTTTCAATCCTGCCTCTTCTGCACCGAAAGCAATGAATTTCACGGAATAAGGGGTCTTGATATTTTTTAATACTTCAGCTGTTTCCAGCATGACACCAATACCAGAAGCATTGTCATCCGAACCTTTCCCGGCTGCAACTGAATCGTAATGGGCTCCTACAATGACTTCCTTACTGGACTTCCCTTTTTTATAAGCAATCACATTGGATGAATGGTACTCCACCCCTCTTCTCGTGTAAGAAAACGGTTGAACAGTCGTATTATATCCCATTCTTTTAAACTGGCTCTCCACATAATCCCTTGCCTCTGCTTCTTTTGCTGTACCGGCTACACGGCTGCCAATTTTGTAGGTTAAATATTTGGTATGTTCATAAGCCAACTTCCCCGTCTTATGAACAAGGGATGGATGATATGTGACAGTAGAAGCTGAGGCGCTTCCGACAGCACCAAGTAACAGTAGAACGATCATGACGATGGGTAAATAAAAACGATTTTTCATTTCCACCTCTCCTATTCTCCAATTCATAGTCTACTTATAGTATTTCAACCTCCATACAAACATGCAATACTTTTGTTATATAATTTAGAAAAAATGGAATCATCCCACTTCTTAATCATATCCTTCTCATGTCCATTAATGGCTTAATCTGATCAGCCTGACAGCCCCTTCATATATCACAACAAAACCAGTATTCAAGAAAATGATTAATTCAGTGAACCATATTTTTGAACGGAGGATAAAATAAAAACAAAACAATAGCCATATAAAAAGCTGGCTTCCCCGTTAGTTGGCATAAGGGACAGCTTATATGCTAGAACAATCATATAAAGCTTTTGATCCATTTGTTTTGTCTAGGAAAGGAGATGATAACCGCTTATGCTGGAGATAGAAGATAGAGTAAAATGCATAAAAAAGAGGCTGAGCCAAAATGGCTCAGCCTCTTTTGCATTTATATTATTCTTCATCCATAAATGGATAAGCAACATCTGTAGTTGGTGCAAAGTTTTCTTTGATCACGCGAGGGCTTGTCCAACGAATCATGTTAAAGACAGAACCTGCTTTATCGTTTGTACCAGATCCACGAGAACCACCAAATGGTTGTTGGTTAATCATCGCACCAGTTGGTTTGTCATTGATATAGAAGTTACCAGCTGCGCCAGATAAGCGGTTTTCTAAATACTGAATTGCTTGGCGATCTTGTGCAAAGATTGAACCTGTCAATGCGTACATAGAAGCTGTATCAACAGCATGTAATGTTTCTTCTAATTGCTCATTTTCGTATACATAGATCGTTAGGACTGGTCCAAAAATTTCTTCTGTCATTGTTTTGAAGTTTGGATTTGTTGTCACAATGATTGTTGGTTGAACGAAATAACCAACAGAATCATCATACGTGCCACCAGCAATAATTTCCGCTTCTTCCGAACCTTTTGCATATTCGATATAGCTTGTGATGGAATCAAATGCTGGTTTATCAATTACTGCACCCATGAAGTTACGGAAGTCACGAACATCCCCAACTTTAAGTTTCGCAACTTCTTCTACTAAACCTGCTTTTACTTCTTCCCACATGCTAGCTGGAATGTAAGCACGGGAAGCTGCAGAACATTTTTGACCTTGGTATTCAAATGCTCCACGAGCAAGGCTAGCTACCACTTTGTCTGCTTGTGCACTTTCGTGAGCGAAAACAAAGTCTTTACCGCCTGTTTCCCCAATTAGACGAGGGTAAGATTGATAGTTTGCGATATTTTCTCCAACTGTTTTCCAAATTGTCTGGAACGTGCTTGTTGATCCGGTAAAGTGGAATCCAGCCATACGAGAATCTGTTAATACTACTTCAGATACTTGTGAACCACGAGAAGGTACGAAGTTGATTACGCCTTTTGGTAATCCTGCTTCTTCTAGAATACGCATAAAGTAGTAGTTTGCTAATAAAGAAGTTGTTGCTGGTTTCCAAACAACTACGTTCCCCATCATTGCAGGAGCTGCTGGTAAGTTCCCGCCGATTGCTGAGAAGTTAAATGGAGAAATGGCTAGTACAAAACCATCTAATGGACGGTAGTCTGTACGATTCCAAACATTTTTCATGCTTGCTGGTTGAATTTGATAGATTTGATTAGCATAATCAACGCCAAAACGTAAGAAATCGATTAACTCTTGAGCAGAATCAATTTCAGCTTGAATAGCTGTTTTGGATTGTCCGAGCATCGTAGCAGCATTCATTAGGTCACGGTATGGACCAGAGATTAAGTCAGCTGCTTTTAAGAAGATAGCTGCACGGTGTTCCCATGGCATATTTGCCCATGCTTCTTTTGCAGCCATTGCCGCTTCTACAGCATCACGTAATTCTTTTTCTCCAGCTTGTGAATAGTTTGCTAGAACATGTTGATGATCATGTGGCATAACTACTTGCTTCACTGTATCTGTCTTTCTATCTTCGCCATTAATGATTACAGGGATATCAACAACGATATCAGATTGGCGTTTTAATTCTGCCTTTAACGTTTCCCTTTCCTTTGTACCTGGAGCATATGTATTGCCAGGCTCATTTGTAGGTGTTGGGATTTTGAAAATTCCGTTACTCATTCTTTCACATTCCTTCCTGTTAAGAAACTTTGTTGCTTTAGTAGTGAAATTACAGCTTTCATCGACAAATTATAACATACTTTTCTGCTCTTTGCCCTTTTTGTTGCTCACAAATATATAATATATTGCATTTTTCATAAGTAGTAGTCCCTTCTATGTTATTGATAGGTATTTCGAGCCTGAATAGCCGGGGCTGCGCCCTCTTTATTAATAGTTTAACTTTATGCTCAGGCCGGGACTTCTACCAATCTTTATTTCGAAGATGGACATGTACCTGTTATGCAGATATTACCACTAAATCTGAACAGAGTTACACCACATTCTGTCCTTTCTACATAACACTAACTATTCAATAAAATAGCCCGATAATCGCATAAAGATCAATAGAACTTTTGAACTAAAATCACCCAACTAATTGAAACGCGGCTAACTCGTTTGTTAAAAAGCAGATATTGATCAGAACATCCCTTAAAACAAGGGAGATTCAGCAGTCTACGGGGCCTATAGACATGTGAGGCTTACATGAACGCTAACATAGAAAAAAGGCCTCTCACCAGTTTCTTAAACAGATGAAAGGCCCTTTTAAGAAGCAAGTTCTCGTTAAAAAAGTGAGCATTCGCCTCTAACCTCATTATATCAAGGTACTATGATATCTATCACAATACGATTTCTCTTCATTTCCAAACTTGCTCATACCATTGTTTAGCCGTTTCCACTTCGCTCATAGTTAATTGATGACCATGATTTTCCCAGTGCACAGTGACTGATGCCTGGGCACTTTCTAATAATTGTTGAAGCTCTATGGACTCTTGTTGTGGACAAATCGGATCATTTGTTCCAGCTGCTATAAATACTTTCTTTCCTGATAAATTGGGGAGATCGATTCCCCGTCTCGGTACCATAGGATGGTGCAATACCGCTGCTTTTAAAGAATTTGCATGATGAAATAACAAGCTTGCTGCGATATTGGCACCATTTGAATAACCGATGGCAATAATATTTTGACGATCAAATTCGTATTCTTTAGCTGCTTCATCTAAGAAATCATTCAGCTCATTTGTACGAAAAATTAGGTCCTCTTCATCAAATACACCTTCAGCTAATCTTCTAAAGAAACGCGGCATTCCATTTTCTAATACGTTCCCTCGTACACTTAGTACAGAAGCCTCCGGATCAACGATTTCTGCCAATGCCAATAACCCATGTTCATCTCCACCTGTACCGTGCAATAAAAGCAAGACGGGTTTATCTGGTTTTTCTCCTAATCGAAAAATATGTTTCATTTTATGACCTCATTTCTAGTGTGTTTGTCTATTTAATAGATCCCTTCTATTTCACTCATCCAATGGACGCACATGAATAGGAATTAGTGATTTCTCTAAACGGTCACGGAACGATTCATATTGTGATGGCAGCATAAGATGACTGCCCATCGTTTCATATGTTTCATCGTGGGCGAAGCCTGGAGGGTCTGTCGCGATCTCGAACAAGATTTCCCCTGATTCGCGGAAGTAAATCGCATTAAAATAGTTACGGTCTTTAATTTCTGTTACATGTTGGCCTTTATCCATCGCGTAGCCTTGCCATTCCAAATGATCATGATCATCCTTTGCCCGCCATGCGATATGGTGTACTGTCCCCACTCCCATTTTTCCTCGGACACCTGTTGTCATTTTCAAGTCAATGATATTGCCAATATCTGCTGTCGATTTAAAACGTGTATAGTTTCCTTCTGTCCCCACTACTTCCAGTCCCATTACATCAACTAACGTTGCTTGAGTCTCTTGAGGGCGACTTGAATAGAGGATCGCTCCCCCAAAGCCTTTAATGGCAACGTCTTTTGTAATGTTGCCGAATGTCCAACCGTTTTCTTCTCCCCCTTCACGTTCTACAACTTCAAGTTGTAAACCATGTGGATCTTCAAATTGTACATATGCTTCACCAAATCGTTCTGCTATTGTGTAGTCTATATCAAACTTAGTGAATCGGTCCTTCCAGAAATCTAATGAACCCGGAGGAACAACATAAGTTGTCACCCCAACCTGTCCGTCGCCTATACGCCCTCTATATGCATCTGCCCAAGGGAAAAATGTAATAATGGTTCCTGGCTTGCCACCTTCATTCCCAAAATATAAGTGGTATGTTTCTGGATCATCGAAGTTCACGGTTTGTTTAACAAGACGCAAGCCCAATATGCCTGCATAAAAGTCAATATTTTCTTGTGGATGCCCTACAATTGCAGTAATGTGATGAATCCCTGCTGTCTGTTTTTTCATCTTTTCTCTCTCCCATTTATTCGTTGGTTTGTACTTGTTTTCTTACTGGTACATAAAATTTATTCAATAGGTTCCAATTTCGCCTCAATTTCACCGCGTTTTGATTCTAAAAATGGAGGCAAATCGAGTGTTTTTCCTAACTCTTTAATAGAGGAATCAGCAGTAAAGCCTGGCCCATCAGTTGCTAATTCAAACAAAATTCCGTTGTGTTCCTTGAAATAAATACTTTCAAAATAATATCTGTCAGCTGTTTTTATAATGGCAAAGCCCGAATCCTTGATGCGCTTCTCCCATAATCGCAACTCCTCTCTATTTTTCACACGAATCGCTAAATGGTGAACACTTCCTCTGCCCGGCTTTTCATTAGGTCCCTCTTGTTCGATAATGACAATCTCTCCAAATGATTGACCTGCCATCGACTGATAAATGGCTTGTTTATCCGTGCGTGATAACAGTGCATACCCAAAAATATTTTCTAACGTGCTAGACAAATGATTTAAAGAATGAACAGTTATTTCCACCGGACCCATTCCAAGAATGCGATGCCGTTGTTCAGCATCAGAATCCTTCCATTCCTTCCAATGATCAGGAACAGGTTCTCCGTTATTATTTAACAACACCATGCGGAGCCCTTCCCGATCTTCAAAATGAAGAGCGTCTCTTCCTGCATAAGTTGTTATGTCTCCATGTTCCACTCCAAACAAAGCGAAACGCTCTTTCCAATACATAAGACTTTCAATGGATGGTACTAGCAAACCAATCCTGGTAATCGCATTGGTCCCTCGATGGGTGCGGCCAGCCATCGGCATTTCAAAAAATGTTAACCCTGTTCCTGGACTTCCCGTTAAATCTCCGTAAAACAAATGATACATCGATGGATCATCTTGATTAACAGATACTTTTACCCTGCGTAAACCAAGAACATGTTGATAAAAATCATTCGTTTCTTTTGCATTTTTTGTGATCATGGAAATATGATGATGCCCTGCGATTTTTTCCATTTCCCTTCACCCATTCCTTTATAAAATGGCGTACAACGACTGAGCACATCCTTCAATACACTTGATATCGATTTGCACAGTCTTCATACTATATAACACCATGTGCATGTCACCATGCACATGGTGTATCTTAATTAACGAATGGTCTTTAAAGCAGTGGCCCAAGGAATCACTTGATCTAACATTTGGTTTACTGAGCTTTCTTGTACCTCTTTTGGTTTGAACTCTGTGCCGTTTTCAAAATCAGTGAATAGTGACAATGCTGGATGAACACGCACGTCCGCTACTAATAATTCACCTAAAATTCCACGTAAATGTTCTGCTGCCCGAGCACCGCCTACTGAACCGTAAGAAACGATACCAGCAGCTTTGTTATTCCATTCCTCACGTAAATAGTCTAATGCATTCTTAAGCGCGCCTGTTATTGAGTGGTTGTATTCTTGTACAATAAATACAAATCCGTCTTGTTTCGCAATGATCTCTGACCATGCAGCCGCTCCTGAAGCGTCGGCACCTGGTTCACCTAGTAGGGGTAATTTGTAATCTGCGATATCGATCACTGTATAATTTGCATCCCCGCGTTTGTCCGCTATTTCCTTTACCCAGGCACCTACTTGTGGACTGACACGTCCTTCACGAGTGGATCCTAAAATAATACCGATATTTATTGTAGTCATTGATGGTTCCTCCTTTGATTGTGAGCCGAATAATTTAGTTAAAAATCCCATGTGGCTTCTTTCCCTTCCTTACAAGTATTCTTTCTCAAAGTTCTTTGTACTACGCACGGTATTAATTGGCCGTACGAGTGACTCAATTTTTTCACGTTTCTCTTCAAAGAACGGCGGCAAAGATAACTTTTCTCCAAGTGTTTCATAAGGTTCGTCTCCCATAAAACCAGGGCCATCCGTTGCTAGTTCAAAGAGAATGGAAGGGGCAACGTTTGTATATAACGAGCCAAAATAATAGCGTTCTACATAGCCAGAATTAGGAAGGTTAAATCCAGCTAACCGCTGTTGCCATGACTCTAGGTCTGCCCGTTCATCCACCCGGAATGCCGCATGGTGAACTGTGCCAAATCCTTGGCGTGCTTGAGGTAAAACGGTATTGTGCTCCATAATAACCTGCGCACCGTTGCCGCCTTCCCCCATTTCAAATAAGTGGAATGATCCTTCCTGTGCCACTTCCTTCATATGAAATACTTTTTCCAGTACTTCCTTGAAATAATCAAAATAAGCTGTTCGCACAAAGACAGGCCCCAATCCCGTAATAGCATACTCCAGAGGAACTGGCCCTTTTTGCCATGGTGTCCCGGAAGCCACTCCCTCATTTTGTTCGTCTGAGATCAGTTGATATTGCTGGTCATCAAAATCCACAAAAGACAACACCTTTTTACCAAATTGCTCTTGAATCCCGTTATGTTTTACATCATATTTATCAAATCGCTTCACCCAATAATCTAACGCTTCATCAGCTGGTACCCGGAAAGAGGTTTTTGATATTTCATTGTTTCCATGGATTCCTTTTGGAATGCCAGGAAAATCGAAAAACGTCATGTCTGTACCCGGGCTCCCTGCATCATCGGCAAAAAACAAGTGATATGTTTGGATGTCATCCTGGTTGACCGTTTTCTTTACCAACCGTAAGCCAAGTGTATACGTAAAGAAGTCATAAATTTTTTCTGCGCTGCTTGTAATGGCAGTAACATGGTGTACTCCTTTTAATTCGTTCATTATTGATTACCTCCTATAACTATCTCGAATTCGAGATAATTGATAAAAAAATAAAGCTCTTTGCTCTCTTTTTATTGTAAAAGCTTGTCATTCCTATAGTATAGAGAGTTCTATTGAATCTATACCTCTAAGCTGGTATAGATTCAATAGAGTGCCTCCCACATATGCATGAACTTAAGCTTGTGGATTAACTTCTAATTCCACTGTAATCTTGATATCTTTTCCGACTAATACGCCACCTGTTTCAAGTGCCGCATTCCATGTGAGTCCAAATTCTTCACGGTTAATTTTTGTCGATGCTTCAAAACCGTAAACCTCTACTCCCCATGGGTTGGTACCTTTTCCACCAAATTCAACATCGAATGTTACTGGCTTTGTCACGTCCTTAATGGTTAGGTCGCCGGTTACTTTATAGTCATCGCCGTCTTTTGAGATATTTGTTGATTTGAACGTAATCGACGGGTATGCTTCTGCATCAAAGAAATCTCCTGATTTCAAGTGGTTATCGCGATCTTCCGAGCGAGTATTAATACTTGCCACATCAAACGTAAAAGCAATATCAGCTGTTGTTAAGTCTGTTAAATCGGCTGCTTCTACTTCTGCCGTGTAAGCGTCAAAATTCCCTTTCACTTTTGACACCATCATATGTTTTACTTCAAACCCAATACTAGAGTGTGATTGATCCACTGTAAATTTTGCCATTATAAAATTCCCCCTTGAGTATATGTTTTTTAAGTTAAGGTATTCTTTCAAAAATAAAGTCGAGAAAGCAACCATTATCTTCAACTAAGCTATCTTGAAATAATTTATCTCAAATTAAATTATCTTTAATTCGAGATAAATTTAACACATAAAAGATATGTGTGTCAACATGTTTGAAAAGATTATTATAAAAATTTTTCAACCTTTTTCGTTATGGCATTTATTCCTTCATCAAACGCTTGTGTCCAAGCACCGATTAAAATAGAAAAAGTTATGTGCCGATGATACTCTCATGTAACGCTTATATAACTTTACATAGTATGTAGCAAAATCCTGCAATATACTGATTCAATCACCACATATTAGATAGTTTTTCGAGAACCTTTTTGATATATAACAAGAAGGTTATATCACTATTCATCAGTATCTCCAATAAACATACGGATAGTCAAAAAAAGCCTTTCATCAACTGAATGAATGGAAGGCCTGTTTGATTTAAACTATTCAATTGAAACACATTACTAAAAATAATGACGATTCCTGAATAATGCTCTGCTTCGGGATATATGAAAGACTTAAAACTTTTTCCTTACGCCATTCCCTTTTCCATAACAAAACTAGTCGTCAAATTTTACATTTTTTACCAAATGCCAAAAGTGCTCTTCGATCTCCTTCGTATCCGCTTCACATATGTTGGTCCAATCGCTGCAATTATGCTCATAAATGAGCGACAATGTTTTACTGCTGCCTTTATCTTTTATGAACCCAAGGTATGAATAGACAGGAACCTTTTCCTTGCCGTCTTTGCCGCCCACTTCAGTAATCAGCTTGCCATAATAATAAATATGATGATCGTCCTCCGATTTCTCATACTCATCTTTGAAATTCATATATCTCGTCAAACGCCTCAAGCCAGACTCCTCTGAACTTCCATCTTCGAATTGTCCCTGGACCCCATACGAGATGTTTGTCTCCTCGTCAATCCACGAAAAAAGGAATTGCTCCCATGACTGTCCGCGTTTCATGTAATAGGTCTCATCCAATGTAGCTTCAGCAGGGATAAGAATAGAATAGGCATCTATCCATGTTCTCATCTCATAAAATCCTTTTTCGGCTTCTCTATCAGAAACGAGGAAAGTCCGGGTATAATAATCTTGGACTGCGGGATGTGCTGACCGCTCTCCATCCGCCTGGATTGCTACCGCTTTATCTATTGTCCTGTTTATATTCTTATCTGCCTTATTCATTCCTGTACACGCCCCTAATAAAAGAGTCGTTACTATCGAACATAAGGCATACTTCTTTTTCATATGACGATCTCCCTATTTTTCACTTTATTTTAAGCAATATAAGTTATATATGGAAGACATTCGTCAATTAACTTTCCAGAAGTATACTTCCATTTCCTTTAAACCCACGTTGTATGTGTTGTCCAGTGGCTGTAATGATGCCGGTATGAGATAACACCTAATCACTCTTCTTGTCTTTCACTGGTGTGAAGTCATTGAACGCTTAATAGTTATCCCATTGTTATTAGAACTTCTTAAAACAGAGTGGCAGATTTAAATGCTAAGTCAACATAAAGCATACACATACTTCGCTTTTTGCCAAGGCCGATGTCTCACTCGAATAAATCATGGCCTCCTGCTGATCAAATTACAAAAGATGTGTACCCTTACATCATCCAAGAAATGAAAAAAGAAGCCTCCCACAAGTTCATTGAACTGATGAGAAGCCTCCTTTAAAAAACTTTATGTTAGCCCTCTCACCTTACTTAACCCTCACAAGATAAATAGCTTTTCCCCCTAAATTAGCTGTGCAGACTTCCCCTCAGCCAAGGACGAGGGCGATAGGGGCCAATAGGTATTTGGATTAAACTGGTCTTTCCTTGTTGGTCCATCTTATAGAGTTCATCACTCAAATTCGCGTCAAATCCGAGAAGTGGGTGTCCTCCCATTCCGAGAGCTGATGCAGCCAAAAGCAATCGTTGCACGAGCATGCCTGCTTCCATCTGCTGGATTCGATACCCCCTGTATCCTAGTTCTGTTTTATAGAATTCCTTATCACCAGCCACATGCAGGCAAAGTGGCACTTGGAGCAAATTCACATTATCCAGAGACATTCCAGTCTGCAAATGGAGTCGATGGTCTCCAGGGCATATTTCTCTTAACATGTGCTTTGCGCTGTCATAATAGTACGACCCACTTGCAATCCCTTCGACGTTATATAAACAGCCGTAAATTGTTACACGAGGGCCGTTACTCCTATATGCTTCATCCAAATCATTTCTGTATGAGAAAGAAGCCGTTGCCTCCAAGAGAAGGGTGGCCAGTTGTTCTTGACTCACTTTCCCTAAAACGAAATCCATGTCGGGAGAAAATCGGTTTCCGCAGGCCTCGGCCAGATCATACGACAGGGGCTTTATATGAGGCAATGCCACCGTGCACTCCACACGTTCAGTCATTGCCCTCCCCTCTATCACCCGAAATGACCATGTGGAATCCAGCCTAGAAGCTTCATTCATCGCAGTTATCATCGGATATTCTTTGACACTAAGCGACTGCTCGAAATGTTCCGGTTGAATGGCTGGCAGCTCTTGTTTCAATTCCTCCGATATAACATTTTTGTATAGGTCCCTTCCGCTAGTAGACCAGAGGGTTGCTTCCACCGATAGCGGGATTACACTATATACACTCTCCTCCAGTTCCGATAGTCCAAGCAGATGATTGATTGCGGTATCAAGAAATTGAAAATACACACCTGAGGCGAAGCCAAACCTTTTCGCTACCTCCATTAACTGTCCAATTAGCACACCAGCATCCAGCCCTTGGAGCCGATACGCAAAGTTGTTGTATTTAAAGAAATTTTTCCAGAACATTGTCGACACAAAGACAACACCAAAACACGAGGAGATATCACACCGATTGCCCAGAGCTCTAGATAAATAGGAATCGAAATTCCCTTCCCGCAGCAATACCAGGCTATGGTGTGCTACATCATAATGGTAGACGCCATCAGGGATTCCCTCTATCTTCAAATACACGTACAATTCGTTGGGATACAGCGCCCCACCAGAAGGAGCAAACCGCCGGTACGACTGCAAAGGGTAGGAACCTTGCTCTGTGGAATCCATTGGAGAGACGGATTGACTCAATTGAGTGAAACCGAACACATACCAGAGAAAATGACCGACTTTATTAAGGTCCAGTCTTACGGGAGGTTCTCCTCTAATAAGTGTTAGCGGCACTTCCGCAGACAACGGAATAACCGGTAGTCCACGGTAGAGTTTATATGCAAGAGGGGCATCCTCCCAATCCACTTCCCAGTTCGGCTGATTTGCCTTATCAACATTAAAATGAAGGTTGTGCAGAAATTCTTCCAGATTCATCCTCTACCTCCTAATCACTGCTTAAGGAAATGGATGCGGATATGGATTGAGTTGTTCTGGTGTCAATGGTTTATTCGTATACCCAAGATCCATAGGGACTCGGAGTACCCTCTCAAGCCCTGTCAGGCGGGTAAGGTGATGCCCGAATGTCATCGGTAACATCCCCGGAATCAGTACTTTTACGCAATACAATTTATTTCGCATCGTTTCTGGAGTCGACTGGTCTACTATAATTACATCAAGATTTAACTGACGGAACACCTGAAGGATGTCTTGCAAATCATCGGTCAGATCCGTATGATTCGACTTCCACTTAAACTCCTCTTTAAAAGTCCGCATGGGGCCATTGTTGTCAAGTAAAAAACTTAATCGCTCTTCTGCTTGCGGCAAACCGTAAAGCATGCCGTGGTCATCCATCTGCCTCACCAAGGAAGAATCATGCAGCATTCTTTCGTACTCCTTCCGGTTCGCCTCAAATTGTTCATCAAGGGTCAGCATCATGCCAGCAAGCTCGTGAACCGCGCTTTTCACCGCCCGTACCGGATCAAGATGGGCTCCAGCTGCACAGATGAGATTCAATCCCTTTTCCTTTCTATTTTTAGCCATTGCCCAAATACTTGGAATACCATGTTCCATGGTGGAGTTATACAAATACAAATCATATCCAGCGACGGCTCGCATCCGTTCGAGCATTAAGCTCAACTCCTGGTCGTCAGCTGTAAAAGGATCCAGGCGCGGAAGATTCAGCTTCGCGTACCAAGTCATCAGGAATGAATCACGCTCGACCACTTCCATAATTCCATAGAAAATGGCCTCTTCTAAACTTCCTCCTAGCGCACAGCCATTGGAAGTTTCATAGATGAAACCTTGTGATCCACATCCAACACTGTAATAAGCAAGGAGCTCAGGTACGAGAATTGGACGCTCTTCTAATAACGAATATCCCCATACCCAATTAATGGATCGGTCAGGATCAAACGATTTAAATGGAAAACCAGGCTGCGCATATTGTTCCTTTGCGTGTACACCTACCTTTAATGGATTAAGCGCTTGATTTTCCAGGTTACGGAAACTGTCATGTATCACTGTTCGTTTGCCACGTGGCTCTAAACCGCAGTGCCGCTCCAATCCCTCTAAAATGGCTGTCAACACACTTTCTGCGTAGGAATGAGTCCGTCCAGCTGTCCCCTCATCTCCGGCTAACATAGGCAGATTGACACTCGCATCAGCAAATGGAGGCACTAGGTCATACATTTTACTATTCAAAAGGCCAGTACGATTATCCAGATAGTCTTTGACAATAACTTTTTTCATCTCATCCAACGGGCGGCAGCGGAAACTGCTGGAACTGATTTTCGGGCTTGGCTGCAGCGAAATTCGGGCTAATCTCTTTGAATCATCGGGTAATCGACCACAGACCGGACATAGCGGGTTGGGCAGAAAAGAATGCCATGAGCCCTTCAATGTTTTCAAGTCAATTAGGTATACCTTCCCTTCCGAATAAGCCTGATTACCTTGTAATACATTCTGGACCTCACCCCCGATCAGGTAAGCCATTTGTAAAAGTCCGGTACTTGAAGCCCACGGGTCACTTCCCATCCCTCCGGCCACAGCCGACTTCTGTTGTGCCTCCCACATCTCTGTACGGTCACGTCCTCCCATGAGACGTCTCATGTCCGCACATTGAGAGCAACCGGCTGCATTGGGCCGTACAAGCGGACCAATTACACCTTCTCCAAATGAAATGAAGCCTCTGAGCCAGGGAGTACCAGTCTTTCGTAACACTTCTTCCGCCTTTCGATGAACAGAGGGTTCCCAACCATCATCCAAAAAAAGGGCCAAATCCATATTTTCCGGAACTTCTTCCTCTAAATTGGACTTGCGAATAACTTGGTGGTGTGCTAACAGTTCATCACTTACGAGTTCCGCCAACATCCCTTCCCCGACAATCAATATGAAGGAACTCATTGTGACTCCTCCTCTCTCAGCAAAACACCAAACACTCCGTCTAGTTGCTCTTTAAAAACAGATTCAAGCACTAATTCGAATACTAGGACCCGTTTTCCATTCCGTTTCAATGTTTCCATGGCTCCTTGTAGGATGTCGGCTTGTATCCTCTCTTCACACGCAGGGATACTAAGACTAACTGGCGTTTTTTCTTCCAAAAATACGGACGTTACTTCACAGGCTAGTTCATTAGAGGAATCCGATTTGTTTTGCACTCTGATAAGTGCCTGCTGTAATGCCCCCCGTAACGCCATAGTTATATTTAAATCTGCACGCCCATACCATCCATCTTTCGTACCTACCCATACTACAGGAAAACCGGATACTTCCTTCCCTGCTCCGATAACGGGTGCTCCCTGCATTGTAGTCAATGCCTCTAAATAGAATCGGCATCTTTCATCTTCTATAAAACTTAAATGTACTGGAGAGACAGCATACTTCTGATTAAGTTGTTGCTTGTTAAGCTCCTCAGCCAAACACTTCTGTAACCCGCGGCCTACACCTTCCACAAACGATTCACCAGCTCCAACCCCGACAATTTCCTCAGATGCTACTAAAACTCCATCAACATGTTTATTTAGCGGCAGAGTCTTCACGGCCAAACTGACCATTCGCGACACATACGCTTCAATCCCAGTTAGTCCTACTTCTCTTCGCGCCTCTTCATGAGTCAAACCCGAACAGACGATGTCTTGCATCAACTCTGCTGGTCCCTCTGACAGCGGGTCGACTACCTGAACACGACACTGAGCTAACGGAAGCTGCTTTAAATCTCCCTCCTCCCACATATGGAAGATTCCCGATTCCTCTGATGTCAACTGGTTAAAATAAAGAAGTAATTTACCTGGCTCAACTTTCTCCAAACCTGTCTGGAGTCGGTTTTCAATATCTTCAACCCATTCAGCGAATATATCGCTCGTTATAAGTGGATGAGGCAGAAACGGATGCCAGTTTCCCTCCAATGTATCCAAATTCAGAAGAAAAATCCTATTATTCTGTTCCAATCCTGTAACTCCTGTAATCTCTTTAAACAGTTCAAATACGACCACATTAGCTAACAACGACCCCAGGATGGCAGAGAAGGAAGGGAATTGCTTATCCTTGAATAAGACAGAATGGTGTAAACGGCGCCAGGCTGACTCCCAACATCCCTCGGAATCCGGATGTACTAATGGCCCTGCTAAACCTACCTGCTGCAGGCATATGGCAGGGAGAAACATTTTCTTCTCTTCCCTGCAAACTTTATGAAGATGTCTAAGTTCCTCTACTTCTCCCTCCTGACTCACATACAAAATGGAATCAAAAGGCTTCACTATTTCTTGCCAACTCTCCTTCTTTTGCGGAACCTCCTTTAAGTCAACCGCTGGGTCTTTTTTTCGCGCATGTTCCACGAGTTCCTTTAGCCTCTGTCTGTTGGTGGACACCTCGTCTGTGATTAGCACTTGGATCTTAGTCAAACCCGATTCAATCAAAGAAGAAACCAATGAATTTAAAATAGGACCAGAGCCAACTGCCAGCACTTTGGCCTGACGAAAAACTTGAAAACGGGCTGCCCCAGAACCAACTAAATTGTCCACAAATTCAATTTGAGATGCATACCTTTTAAGATGATCATCCGACAATTGATGCGGAAGGTCCTGGCTTACATCACAAACATACTCATTTTCATACAGTACTTCTGCAATTTCATATACTCGATCCCGGTAGGGGCCAGGCAATTCGTTAGTCAACTGTCCTAACGTATACTCCCCATTGAACATCGGCAACAATTTTTCAACCCATTGATCGATCCCACTACCTTCGATACGGAAGGAACTTAAGTTGTTTCGAAAATACACACCTCTATTTGGTTCAGGGAGATAAAACGTGTCCCTTTTTACTTTCAGACGCATAGAAGGGTTCAAATTTGCCATCTCTATCCTCCTTACCCCTTATGAGCATAGTTGTTCATTATCACTGCCACTATCATCGTATGTACAGCAATTTGTCCGTTATGTCTTATCCTATATTGAAAGTCCCCTGCAACAATACAGGGGACTTTCTCAAATGAAAAACTAAACGATTAACTTCCCCAGCCGCTACATCTGGAGCAAGATGAGCAACGAGAACAACTAAAGCAGTTAAAGCATCTAAAACAGTTAAAGCAATTAAAGCAGTTAAAACAGCTAAAACAGCTGAAGCATCTAAAACAGCTAGAACATCTAAAACAACTAGAGCATCGGCCAAAACTACCCAATTGTCGATCCTGGTCCGTATAGTACTGATTTTGATCCCAAGGGATTGCCTGCGTTGCTTGGAAATCACCAACATTCAAGCTTTGAAGTTCACTTTGGAAATCATTCATTTTCATTTCCTCCTCAAACAAAATTTAAATAGGTGCCAAAAACTTGAAACAGGAATAGCCAAGTTAAATCGCAAAAGAACTGTATACTGGATGGATGCATTTAGTATTTCGAGCACTCATCAACAAATTATGTAAAATACATGGGTATCGTTACTAATACAGAAGCCTAATTTTATAGAAAGGGTAAAGCCGACAAATTTTGTTCATCGAATGAAATAGCTGGCTCCCATTGATCCAGATTAAAGTTAACTTACGAATCACCATTTTTCCGGAACCCTTGTTTAATAAGGCTGCGGCTTCAGCGGGAAAAGCGTTCGCCTGCAGTGAAAATCAGCAATCAAATATAACAGAAAAAGGTCCCCAGCCAAAGTAGCTGGGAGCCTTGAAAACACCTAAAAATATAATCTTTCTATTCTCCTGCTTCTATCCTTTTACGTAAACTATTGGCTGATTCCTAAATCTTAGACAACCCATTTATATTTGCTAGAAATGATGGCCACCTACAATTAAGAAAAGCGATCGAAACGAGGCGATGCAAGCCCGATTGAATATAAACGGTCGTCCCTTAAGAAAGTTGTCCGACTGAGTGTGGACAATCCACACTACTTATAATTGTTTTGCAGTGAGTCTAAATAGAAAAATGGTTTAACCTAGGAACTTCAATTAAATCCCCTTTATTTTTGGTTGTTTAAACACCTCCTAGATAGCTTTGCGTTATGTTTTGGAGAACAATTTTTCCATTCTTGCTGTATTTTTCGAATAACTCTGACAGGAGAAAAACAAACCTTTTATACTCTTCGTCATTTTTTTTCGGCGCATAGGAGGCTGATAAATTCCTTCCCACAAAACCTTCATAATCAAAAAATACATCATTTTGATACTTTTTGAACTCATACTTTCCATCCTTAAAAAAGCGATTAAACACTTCTGGAGTTTCCTCTATGCCACCGCTAAATCCTTTGAAATTTGAACAGGTCTTTTGGCAAATTTCCGCATTTTCTTTAATAATGGGGTTAGTTAAATCTCTGCTATTCCAAACAAGAGCCACCTTTGCCTTTTGTTTTAAAATCCGTTGACATTCGATTTTGAATGCTTTTTTATCAAACCAATGAAATGCCTGGGCAACAGTTACTAAATCCACACTCTTCCCTTTCACAGTTGTATGTTCAGCAGTTGCTTTTATTGATCTAAAACGAGAATATCGTTTTAACGATTGCTCAGCCATCTTTCTCATTTCATCATTTGGCTCCACTCCAATCACATTTAAACCTCTTTCCAGCAGCTGGCGGCTAAATATCCCGGTACCTGAGCCAATATCGGCCACAATCCGCTCATGGTTCAGCTGGCTAGCTGAAAACAAATAATCAATATATTCATTAGGGTAACTAGGGCGATATTTCGCATATATATCGGCCTTGTCGGTAAAAATTCCTGTTGTTTTCACAGCACTACCTTCTTCCCCGCGAGATGATGTATAGAAATAGAGACGAAATAGTATATTTCATAAAATCACCTACTCTTTTCAAGGTATTTTAGCATATTTCTTCCTTAACTAATTTGCCCGATAGCGATATAACAAAAGGAACTGCAAACGCAGTTCCTTTCTTCATTAATGCCCCTGTTTATCCATTCACAAACTAGATTTGCTGCCTTTTAATCCTCATCTTTAAAATGAGCTTCCTCTTTACTTCTTAACCGGCATATATAATACAAGGGCAGGGCTCGAGCAAATGGTGGACAGGCTTGGTCACTCGGATGATCACATCGCGAAAATTTCTATCTCCACGCCACGCAAGAAATAAAAAAGAAGCTCCCCATAAGTTCAGCGAACTCATGAGAAGCCTCTATTAAAAACCTTTATGTTAGCAAAATGTTAGCATTCCACTCTCATCTTACATAACACCCTTAACTCTCAAGGGATGAAGCGGCTTATTACATCATGCCGCCCATACATTAGAAGGCAATACCAAAGAATATCACCTGTTCTTCCCCTTATTATAAAAGCATAAATTAATCGTTTATCCCCTTAAAAGTTCACTAGACAATATAGAATTATATGAGTTACGGCATCAAAAACGGCATCAAACTATTAAAAGATAATTGATAAGATCATTAACAAGCCGAAACCCCACAGCAAATCCTTCTCTTCCTCAGAAACCCATTTCGTCTGTACATAGTATGAGCCATACGTTCCTTTCACTTTCACCAATTTAATTTTACGGACGGAGCTGGATAGTGAGACCTCCTCCTGCTTTTCTAGTTCGGGCAAAAATCTCCCTTTCTCGTCCCGATTCCTCTCCTGACGTCTTTCTTCTATTACACGCATTGACGTCCTCCCCCTTCTCTTTAATATCCGGGTTTTGTTCTCTCCATAAGCCGGCCTGATCCAGCGACCATTTAGGATGAGGGAGAGGGACGTCTTTCTTTTTACTGCTGCGAAGTATAGAGTGAAATTCTTTAGAGTGAGCTGCAGCAAAAAGAGCAGCTCGAATAATTTGATTGCGGTCCAGGTGCGTTGCATAAAAAAGATCATCTACATACTTTTTGAATGTTGAATGGTACCTGACTGTCGGTCTATAAACCATTGACGTCCTCCCCTTTCTTCATGACGTCTGTTGACGTCTTTGTAAAAGATATGAGAATTCTTCTTTTTTATGAACATTTTTGTTCAACTTTTTCATCATGAAATTTAACAGGAACTTGGAATATTATGTGGAATTGTTATTTAAAGAAGGTGAGAGCGGATGTTTAGAAATAAAATTGGCTACTGGGCTAAAGAAAAAGGATTAAAGCATAGATATTTAGCAAGCTGCTGTGGAGTGTCAGAACAAACTTTCTCCAGGTGGGTAAGAAATGGTACTCAGCCTGATTTAAAACAATCGTTTATTCTAGCCAAACTTTTTGGCATTTCTGTGGATGACTTAGGAGAATACACTGAGGAAACGAAAAAAGCCCCTCTCAAATGAGAAGGGCTACGCACTAACAGAACTTACTGCCAATATATCTACAAACGGTACCTTCTTAACATCTCCATACTTCTCTTCTACATGGATCAGTTTTGTTTGACCATCCATTTTTGTAACTTTTCCTTGAATTGGCTCACCCACTTTCCAAACAGATAACACCACTTCCGTTTTCTCTGTGAAAGCTTCTGTTAATTGATATGCAATTTCCTCAAGTTCAAATTCATCGCGAACTGGGCGCTGGGGTTTAGTTTGCTTTTTAGCTTTGGCCACTATGTATCCTCCTTAATTTTCTTTATATTCCTATTATACGGAACGAATGTTCTTATTTCAACAAAAACAAGAACATATATTCTATTCCAAAAAAGAAGAAGCCCATCAAAAGAGATTTTGAGCTTCTTTAAAAAGGAGAATTTAAAAGCTTAGCAAGGAATGGAATACTTATCCGCCCCTACAATAATGTATGTAATTCTCGTTTAGAGGGTCAGGGCTTTTATATCATTTTTGCTCAATTCCTTATTCTAACTGCAAAGAAACTCCTAAATGAATATACAAAACAAAAAGCCCCCATCCATTAAGAACAGGGGCTTTCATTTATTATTCTTCTTGTCTTATTTGCGGATTAAACTCAAATTCACAGCTGATCTTCTGCTCAATAGTCATCATCTGCTATCCAGGCAAGAATGATGAATAATATCGATAAGCTTACAAAAGCTACCCTAAAAGGGATGTTAATATGTATAAATTAATTCTTAGCTTATTGTATTGCATCGTATTGATTCCTATAGATTTAGCTTCAGTCCAAGTTAGCCTGGATAATATAGTCTATGCAGAAGATCAAGCACCCTCGCTGTACAAAAGGCCAGAGAAAAATATCCGAATGCGGCAGTCGTTGATTATCTTCATGTTGGCAGATACAATAGTGCGGATCATTCCACAGAAAAATTTAAGCTGTGGTTGAAAGAGAACAGCAGAGAATTCGGGGCTCTTGTAGAGATTAAATATAATTCTAAAACCGCACAAGTAATAAGGATCACAATCAGAGAAGCTTCTGAATGAGTGTGTAAAATGAAAAAAGCCCCTATCCACACGGATAGGGGCTTTGCTATTATCTATTCTTTTCTTACTTTCGGGTTGTACCCATACGTACCACTGATATAAGCACAAGCCTCTTCGGCTGCTTCCATCGATGTAAAGATACCAGTCCATGCCCGCAAGTCTTTTGCAAAGGCATTAAAACCAAGTTCTTTGGCAGCAATTTCTGCGTTTTCATGAGTACTAAATCCCCCGGTATAAACCCGGAACTTACCAGGAGTACCGACCAATCCTTTTTCTTTGATTAATTGATCGATCTTTGCCAGAGTTGCTTTCCCTGCAATTCCATCAACCGCAAGCCCTGTCCGGCGTTGTAAAATCATAACAGCATTAGTTGTTCCTTTGCCGTAAATGCCGTCAATACCGTTTGTATCTAACCCCAACTTAACCAATTTTTCCTGTAATGCTTTTACCTCTTCTTTACTTAACACGTTAACTGGAACGGTTGCAGCTGTAGTCAGATGCTTATCTGTTCCATATCCTTTGTAATTAAACTGGAGATGTGGAGCATCCCACCCCCATCGATAACCTGATTCAAAGCCAAGTTTCTCTGCGTATTTAATCGCATCGATAAACGGTCGTTTCCCGTATTCTGATTTTGCCCATAAAGCTTTCCCATTTTTAATAGGTACAAAATCAAGCGCTTGTCCAACAAGATGATAGGATTTCATTGTTTTTGAAGCGCCTTTTCTTACATTTTCACGCTGTTGCGCTTCTGTTCGAATGGTTTCATAAATCAAAACATCTATTTTATTGTCAATACAATACTGGTACCACTTCAAGGCCGCCGCTTTTGTATTCGGGGCCAGATCCGCAAGGTTACCAAGATTGCGTTGATGGTATGTTGGAGCCCAACTCATTTCAATCCCTCCTTTTTCTCTTCTTCTATTTGTTTGATTTCAGTTTTCGTCGTAACTTCTACTATTGACGCCGCTTTCTCTTCGTTTTCATCCTTCAGCTGTGCAAACACCTTCGAAATTTGTGCTGGAACAGTTACGCCAAGCTTTCCGGCATTTTCGATCAGGCTAATGCCCTCAGTCCCTATTAAAAATAAGATCATCGCATTTCTGGCTACATGTGTATCACTGCCAACGATGTAATCGACCCCATTCCCGACAATCACCATTAGGAGCATAGCCGTCTTTTTCGCAAGCCCTTTAAAGGCTAATTTACTGGATAGCTTTCGATCATTAATACCAGCCATAATACCCGTCACATAGTCAATTCCCATCATAATCATGAGCCATAAAAGGAGATCGTCCATTCCTCCAAATAAATAAGAGGCAGCTACTGTGCCGCCTCCCCAAACGCTATTCCATAATGTATCTGTGTTATGTTGCATTCTTTTTCCTCCCATTCTGGGCAACTCCTTTCGTAGTTCCCCTCACATATATCCCCATCAAAAAAAAGACCTGCAATCGCAAGCCTTTGTTGTTTTCTATGTTGTATATTCTATTCTTGGCCATAAAATTTTCCAACTAACTTCACCTTGGCTCGGATGATAATTTAATATTTCTAGTTCTACAATTCCATTTTCATTAACTCTTAATCTTGGAATTACCCCCGGCCCTCCGCTTAATTCCGAAATAGTCACCCCTTGAGAAGATACATCTAGTATTAACACGTTGTCTGGCTGTAGTTGATTAATCCCCTCAATGCCTGTGTTTAGATATATTTTATTATTTGCATCCGGGACTGCTGTTCCAGAAGCATGAAAAACAGCAGGATTGCTTTGTAATAAAGTGATCATTCGTTTGTCGATTTCTTTGTCAATTTTGTTGTTTATCATAGTTTTTATCATAAAATAAGCAGCAGCTACTAATATCGCTGTTGTTATAGCAATCACTATTCCTAAAACAGCAAAGGTTTGAGACATCATATGACGAGAGTATTCATCAACCATACTCATCATCTTTTCAAGGTTTTCGTATTTCATTTCCAGTTTTTCAATTCGTTCGACCATCTTCACGTTCACTCCTTTGGATCAATTATATACAAAGAAGGAAGTTTATGGTCCTTATTTTGTCAATTCCGGATTCATTCTAGCTAACCCCTGCTTGATCTTATCAATCAAGGTAGGTTTTTTATTGCCAAATGTAGCTTCTATTTGAAAGCCAGCCGGCTCGTAAATCTCTTTTATTTCTGTCAGGCGAGAATTAAGGGTTAATCCCCATTCTCGATTCTGCAGCGTAACGATATCACCTAAATCATAATCCTGCTCATACACAAACGGTGACTTTGTTAATATCTGCCCGTCGAGATAAACCTCATCAGCATGTTCCGCCAACTTTTGCTCTCCTCGATTTAAAAGATCATTAATGATGTCCTGTTCTGGCCGGGGCACCTGTTCAGTAATGGGATTCCCCTCAGCATCAGTCTTTTCAACATCTTTTGTTTCTTCAACGTCCCTTGCATCAACAAATAGCTCATGACGATCAAGCCCAACTGGTGTACCGATCGTTACAACGCGCCGATCTATACCTTCACCCTGTCCGGCTACATACGCCATATTTTTATAGCTTAAGGTAGATTCCGTATAAGACATGCTTTTCAAACTATTAAACTCTGGTGAAAAAATAACAGGTGGATTAACTGATTGACCAGCCGTTAAATCCAGCCCCTCAGATACATCAAAAATAAACTTCTTATTTTGTATATCGAGAAAAACATTCCACCCGATGCCGCTAAGAAGTGATATTTCTTCCAATTCTTCTGGCAAGCTTTTAAAACGAGAACTCCAGCTAACCGTTGAACCTCGATGATGACTAGGCGCAATGACCAGGTTAGGAATGATACGGCTTGGATCATCTGGATTTACAGCATTTCGATCCACATAATGCTTCATGACTGTTTCGGCATCACCTTGCTTATTATCGTAAGCCGTATGTGATGGCGGCAAGGTGATTCGACGTGATAGCCACGCTTTTAATGGCAGGGCTTTTATTGACCAGTTTTCCGACTTCTTCCCCTCTTTATCAAGGTCAATATCTCGGTGCAAAATCACATAAGCTTTATGCAACTGGTTATGAGGAAAAACGATTCGATCTTTAAGTAGCTCATTTGCACCGCGAATGTGCCGATTGATTTTTAGCTCGATAGAGCCTATCCCTGACCAACTACGTGTAATTTGCAAGGATTCATACCCGGTAATTTCATCAATGAGGTTAAATTGTAAATCAATGATCCTGAGTGGTATCAAAGCCTTCACCTTCTTTCAGGCATAAAAAATAACGCCTACTATACAGCAGCGCTTGCATCTAATACTTGATATACCATTTCTTGCAGGTTCGATAGCTTCGGAACCTGTTCTCTCTCATAATTTCCGTTTTCTACATTTCTGGCCCAGATAGCCACTAAAGCACTGTTTATTGTAAACATTACGCATTACCTCCTGCAATGATAGTAGTTAGTTCCATGATTGCTTGTTCGTTTTGAATATTTCGCTGCTCCTGTTCTGCAGCTAGTACGGTCATTTCGAGAAGCGACGTTTCAAGCTCAGCATTCTTTTGCTTTAACTGATCAACCTCTTCCTGCACATACCCGCCGTTTTCACGGATGATTTCTTTTTTAAGCTGCTCATCCACAATAAAGTCATTGTTAGCTGCATCCCATTTGTAATAGCCAGATAAAATATTACGTGGAAGAACATGATCATCGTATTCGATTTCTTCAAATCCTTCGTATGAATAGGTTAGTACATCACGAACGATGTTGTTTTTGTCCGTTTTAATGTAGAATTTCATTTTTATCCTCCTAATTAAATATACTCATTACCCTCTTTACTTCACCAATATTGCCGCCTTGCAAAGCATAACCCAAAGAATAATCTCCACTTAAAGGGACCGTGTTATTTTTATATACTTTTAAAGTGTTTTTATAATATCCAAAAGGATAAGTAATAATTAGGTTTTTTCCATCAGGGGTAACAATTGATGTTTCGGGATTATAGTAAGTGCTATACGTTACGTCTCCGTCCTTTAACCGATGGAACCTTTCTCCATTCCATTTATATTTTATTTTTCCACCATGGCTAAAAAGGATTTTGCCATCTGAAGAAAAGAAACATAAAGACGAAGTATCTTTCTCAGGCATCGTATCGAATACTCCGATTAATTCAGTTGGAACACCGTCTTGCCAACTATAACAACGAAGATCCATATTAGATGTTCCAACCGAAATAACTAACATCTTTCCATCTGGAGAAAAAGTCGCTCCTTCTGCTGAAACATTTAACGCCGTATCAATATCAGCTAAACGTGTAAATGTGTTACCGGATATCTCATAAATCCGAACCCCATTCCATCTCGCAACAACTAAATATTTAGAATCTGGAGTTATAGTAAGAGCTCTAGGATGCAGGGTATTGACACCATCATTAATAAGATTTTCTAAAAAGTAAAATCCTGTTACGACATTAGCCTCATCTCGCACAATTTGATAAACACTAACATTATAATCTTCAGAAGATCCACTACTGGAACTGGCAAAGAGTAATTTTCCATCTGGGGAAAAAAGAAGGTTGCCCGTTCCTCTCATTCGCTTCTCACTAGTAGCAACTTTTTCGAAAATATCTCCGGGCTTTATTCTATACAAAGTAACACCGGCGCCTAATGTTGAAGAAGAGGCGGTATGCGCAAAAGCAACTAAATCATTTTTATAAAAAGCTACGCTTCTACAACTTTTCTCAGGAAGAACTGTTGGATTAGGGAGTTTTACTAACTCATCGCCATTTCTTTTAAAGAGAGCGATGCTTCCACCAGCACTGCTGTCCTTCGGGGTTTGTACAGTTGCTACATATTTTCCATTTTCAGACGTCGCCACAGATTTACAATAATCAAAGGCGCCTATAGGAGTTGGAAGGGGTATCGTTTCGTGTCTTACTGAAACAGGTTCACCATATTTAATGGCTTCAGCAAATGTTACTTTCTCTGCTACTTGTCCCTTTATTTTAGTGCTACTCCCCCCACCAAAAAGTCCACCATGTTTCTCAATTGTTGCCACGACGCGGAACCCCCCTTACATAGTCACCATCTTCATCATAGTAAATATCAAAAATAACGGTACCAACAATTGTGGTACCATCTGCAGAGTATGTGGTAACTGTTCTAACTGTTGGGTTTCCGTCTGCGTTTGGGGCGCTGAACTCTGATTTTTCAAATAACGTGCCGTCTTCCCGTTTTTCTTCTACGATCCAAAAGGTTCCCTTCTCATCTTTGTTGGTTTTATGTTCTTCAAATCGCCCCATATTCTGTAACATTGGTTCTGGCGCAGAATCTGTATAATCCTTAGCTCGTGTTTCTGCTTTTCCAATTTCGTTATACAAATTACCTGCGACATCACCATCTAATACATTCTTTAATTGATCAAACCACTCTTCGAAGCTGTCTAATCTTTGTCCAAGCCACCCCTTCCATTGTTGTTCAAATACATTCGTTGGCACACTGATAAGTGATGATACAGTGCCGCACAATTCTTCACTTAATCGTTCATCAATTAAATCAATGGGATTTAATGTTGAAGTGTTCGCTCTAACGCGTATTTGTGCCAGTGATAATTCATATATAAATTCGTCTCGTTGAAGTGTCGGCGGAACTGGGTTTTCCGCTGCTTCTCCTTGTTTTACAAACAACAAAATATGTCGCGACTGATTACGCTTATCTAACCGCAAAATGATTCTATCAATACGGTCAAGTGTTGCTTCTGGTATTGCATGCGTCAAATACTCGTTTGCCGTATTTTCATAAGCATAGCCTTGTATAATAGCCTTACCTGGCTCCACATAAGTTCTCAAATCCGTTCCTTCGCATTTAACTTGCATTGCTGGTACGTTATTTGTGTGAAGTAAACCGGGTGATAAAACATTACCAAAGTATGCAGCAAAATCACTTGCTTGATAGGTTCGCGGATCGCCTGGCGCACTGTTAAAAAAATAGCTTTTTTGCATGCTCCTACCTCCTATTAAACTGCTGTATACAATTTACTGTATCTTATATTGACGATAGCTCCTTGAATGTCACTGTCTGCTGTATATTCAATGTCGTTTTCACCAATAACTAATTTAAAGAATGTACTGTTTAAATCGATCCAATTGAATACATTCCGTTCAGTTCCATCTACACCAACAAAAACAACTGATTTACTACTGTCAGATGTATCAATTTTCATTACTTCACCTTCAAGTAATTCTTGATTCACCTTGATGAACTCACCTGTTGTATTATTCATAATGATTGGATTCAATGCAGGTCCGAAAAATTCAATTTGTAAAGGCGCAGGAGCATCCCCGTCATTTGTGATAATACGCCGATCCCTCTGCACACCCATTTGAAACTCTCCCTCGAAAGGAAACTGAAAAAGTGGTTCAAATGCTGGCTCTTCAGTCACATTTAAGCTGCGCCAATATGGATCGGGACAAATTAGATTAATCAGGCCCTTTTGTATCCTCTCGGTTCTTGGTCCATCGGGATAAACCGGCACTGAATCCGCAACTGCTTTTATTTCTCTCACAATGTGATCATTCTCATAACGAAGCGTACCAAGACCTAATTTTGGATTGAATGCTTTAGCGATCTGAATCCGTGAAGCCGAAACATCATGATAACCATCATCCTGCACAATTAAGAATTCAATTGGAATTGTGCGCTCCCCAAGCACACTATCCAACAATATGCTGCCATCTTGATAAGGCGCCTTCTGCAGCTGCGTCTCTGCTTCAACATCCCCCAATCCATTGACCTTACTTAAATAAAAAGGAGGGCCATCGAAACGAATGACCTCTCCATTTACGCTTGTGAATATTAATCGTTCCATTTAGACCCCCCATTCCAAAGCTTGTTGCTGTCCAACTTTTTTCAAGGCTCTTGCATTTTCAGATGGCGACAAAGCTGTTGGTGAATGCAGGTGTACTTCTTGTTTGAATCCTGCCGCTGATCTACCTTCTTTTTGATGTATCCATAAATCAACATCTAATTTCTGATCAATTTGCCGCTTCAATTCATCCATTTGTAGCCCTACATCTAAGGATGATCGACTGATACTTACATCGGAAAGTTGAGGTTTGAACCATTCAGCCATTTTAGCAGTTGTCACCGTTGCTTTGTGCTCCATTGTATTAATTCCAACAATCAAACCGCTGACAAGGTTTTTCCCGATAATGTCACGCATCCAACGTGAAGGAGAATGGATATCAAACGCACTTTGAAGTGAAGCTTTCACAGAGTCTGCAAGATCCTGTGTCGCGGAAAGTAAAGCTCCTTTCATCGTTCTCATACCATTGATTAACCCTTGAATGGCATTCTTCCCGATTTCCGGCAAAGAAGCTGCCATTGCATTAAATTCATTTGTTGCTCCCGTGCGGAGTTGAGAAACCTTTGAAACAAACTCATTTTTTAGGTCTAGCAATTTAGAATTTGCATTTGCCCTAAGTTCATCAATTTGCTTCTCAGTATCGAGGCGCAAACCTTCCATTTCCGCTACAGCCTGTTCTTTGGCAATACGTGATTTCTCTTTCCATAATCCCTGAAACTCAGCCAGCTGTACGTCACTCATCGCAACCAATGCTTGAACTTCCGCTGCTGCTTTTGGCCCCATGCTTTGAAGTTCTTCAATTAAACCTTTATCTACACCTTTTGCGGCGAGGGTTTGCATATCAGCAGCCCAATCAGCCATTGCCGAAACTTGAGACTTTAAGTTATCAATCAGTGTTTCTCCTGCCACTGCTTCTTTTTCAGACAGTTCATCAAATAACCCAGCAAAATTAACCAACGCTTTTGCTCGATCATCAACCGATTTTTGATATTCCTCACGAAGTCTCTTTTCATCATCAATTAGCTTTTGATTTACTTCCTGCATTTTCTCTAGATATTCATCGCTTAAAGATTTTAACTTCTCATGAATGTCCTGCTTGATCTCCATCACTTTCTGCTCAGCTTCAATACGTTCAGCCGTTCCTGCAGCATAACGCTTAGATACTTGCTCCCAAGCTGCCAACTCTTGAACAAGTGACATCTGATTGAGCTTCTTTTTGTTCTCAATGTATGACTTTTCTTTTTCAAACAATTCCTTGTTGTAGTTTAACTTAGCATCACGAAGCTGTAGCTCTGCTAGACGCTTTTCCTCAGTACCTTTTTTGAACTTTTGAACTGCTAACTCCCATATTTTTATTTCATCTGCATAAGAAATGGTTTCTAATTTTCTCTTATTAGAAATGAAATCCTCAATAGCAGTCAGTTTATCTTTCATTACATTCGCTTCTAACTTTTTAATTTGGGTGGAATTCTTACTCTGAATATCAGCGATCTTCTTGGCGGAATCTTCATGAATCTTTTCAATGCGTCGTACCTCTGAAGCGGTTAATTTGCGTTTCTTTTCACGAGCTCCTTTTTCTATAGCCGCAATATCTTTTTGGGCTTTTGTTTCAATATTTTTAATGTCAGTGGACGATTTTTGCTTTATCTTTGCCAGTTCCTTTGCTGTTTGATTATTTACATTTATTAAGTATTTGTTGAACTGGTTAATCATATTGATGTTGACTTGCATTCCGCTTTTAAAATCCGGCATTGCTGCTTTAGCCACTTTATTTGTAGCTGCTACCACAGAGTTAATCGCAGCCTCCATCCCCACTGCAATCCCCTTAGTGATCCAGACCCCTACTTCATCACGCATTACACGAGAAGGAGAATGAATGCTAAGAGCACTCTTGATGCCATTTTTAATGGTATTAGCGATAGACTGAATTTTAGACTGTACAGCGCCCATCATGGAATTCATCCCATTTACTAACCCTTGGATTATGTTTCTTCCAATGCCCGAAAGATTAATAGAGGATAAAAACGACTTTGCAGCATTCCATCCATTTACAATAGCTGTTTTTACGCCAGTCATTGCGCTGGCTACCGCAGATTTAAGTGCGTTGAATTTGCTGACAACAACCGAATAAATGGCACTGACTCTGCTTGAAACTGTTGAACTTATTGCACTCCAGGCGGATGTAACAACCGACTTAATGCCATTCATTGCACTGGTAACAGCCGATTTGATCGCATTCCAGCTACTTGTCACCACTGATTTTATTGCGTTAAGGGAACTGGTTACTGCTGATTTAATAGCGTTCCATGCAGACGTGATAGCCGACTTAATCGCGTTCATTACGGATGTAACTGTGGATTTAATCGCATTCCAAATACTCGTAACAGTCGATTTGATACCGTTCAAAACACTGGTTATAGTTGATTTAATCGCATTCCAGACAGTCTGAATAATGGATTTAATAGTCTCCATTACACTTTTAACCGTATTGTTTATCGCATCAAAAGCTGCTTTCACTATGTTTTTAATAGTGTTTAATACGTTACTAAAAACATTTTTAATAGCATTCCAAGCTGAAGAAATAGCAGATTTGGCTGCTCCTCCAAAAGTTGTGATTGGTGCCAAAAATAGCATAAATCCTAACTTCAATTGATTAAGAATCATTTGTATAGCACTACTGACAACTTGTTTAACGCCTTCCCAAGCACCTTGCCAGTCACCTTTTAATAACGCCGCAAATATTTTCACAAGGCCAAGAACAACGTTAAGAGCACTAGTTATCGTAACTTGTATAACCGTCCAAACACTTGTAATGGTTGCTTGAATTGCAGGCCACATAAAGCTAACTGCACTCATAATTGCTGTCATGACAGATACAATAGTAGTTTGTATCGCACTCCAAACAGTTTGTACCGCACCCATAATAGTATCCTGGTTTGCTGTCCAAAATGCCGTAATGGAACCCCAAATACTTGTTACAAATGAACCTATCGCTGTAACAGCTGTTGTAATAGCTGACTTGATAGCTTCCCAAGCTGTCTGCACTTGATTTCTGAAAGTCTCATTACTGTTATAAACAGCCTTAAGCACTGCCACAATGCCAAGAATAGCCGCGATTGCAATACCTACTGGACCTGTAAGAGTCATAAACGCTGCACGTAATAGCCCCATTACTGTTGTCACGTTAGTAAACGCTGGTAACAAGCGAGCTAGTCCACCAGAAATAAAGGTGATAATCCGAGTACCTAGGCGACCAAGAACGCCGCCCAGCCCACCGAATAAGGTGGAAAATGCAATGATATTTGGCACAATAGCAATGAGCGCCCCACCTATCAGAGTAATCCAAGAAAAAATTTGCCCTAAAACCGGATGTGCTTGCATCATGCTATTAGTAAAAGCTAAAAAGCCATTTACTAGACTCAGTAATTTTGCTCCTAATGGGGCAAGTCCGATACCAAGGTTCACGAGAAACTTGGTAATATTGCCGATTAATGAAATAACAGTTGGCGCAGTACTTCTTACATAGTTAATGAAGTTTTGGAATCCTTTGTTTTGACCTAAATTAGCACTCCACTCTTTAAAGCCAGCCATCATATCTTTTAACCGTGTCATCATGCCAGACGATAACGAGCCAAATGCTGAGAAAAAGTAAACAGTTCCGGCTAAGGCATCACGGAAAATGGCTCTTATTTTCGGCATATTTTCATTGATGTAATTAACAAACGACTGAAACTTTTCGCTTTTCGATAACCCAGCAGCCCATGTTGCAAAGTTCCGACTCATCTGCAAGAAACCATTTGCTGTATTCATAGCTAATGGTCCGAAAGCTGTCATCATGCTCATGAGCCCTTGGAATAGATTGCCGACCGCTTTACCTGTCACTTCGAGCATCGGACCAGCACTTTTATTTAAGTAGTCGAAAAATGCTTGTACTGGAGGCGTACCTAGGGACTGCTTAAGGGATGTCATCAAGTTATTCATAGCTTTTGTTGCTGAAGCAAACAATGGTTGAGACATCTTTAACATTTGATTAGCCGCTTGCATTCCTGTTTTGAATGCTTGTAAGACTGGCTTTTCTAAATCCTTTACAATACCCTTCCATGTGTTTCCGAACGCTGTGAATGATGCTTTTGCTTCCTTCTGAACCGCGTTTAATTTAGCATTCTCATCAAATAGCTTTTTGATAGTAGGAATCGCAATAGCTCCAAAAGCTACTGCGGCAGCTCCAGCCGATGCAAAAGCTGTAACAAGAGCAAAAGCAGAACCTGCTACCGTACCAATCATAGGGCCAAGAGAGCCGATCAAACCGCCAAGGTTTGCAAGAATAGGCGCAGCTGTTGAACTAAGTGAAATAAAAGCACCTCTGAGCGTATTGCTCATAAGCTCACCAAATGCCCTGATATTACTTGCGATACGCCCTATCGTCTGTTGAAAACGTTCAATACGCGCTTCAATTTCAATGATGATGTTCCGACCATTGATTGCAGCCATTGCTGCCCGAACCCTTGCAAGTGCTGCAGAAAAACGGCTTGTAGTTGCATCTACAATCGCTGTAATCCGATTTCGGACAAATGCAGAAGCAGCTGCACGGGCAGCGGCTAAACGAGACATAAACTGAGTGGTGTTTGCTCGGATATTTGCCACGATACGGTTCCGGATAAATGCAGAAGCGGCCGCTCTAGCTGCTGACAATTGAGTCATAAACAAGCTCGTATTAGCACGAATGTTAGCCACAATGCGATCACGAATGAAAGCGGAAGCCTGTGCCCTTGCGTTGGCTAAACCAGCTGTAAATCGAGCGATATTCGCGTTAATCGGCATGACGATCCGTGTGTATATAAAAGCATTAGCTGCTGCTCTTGCCGCTGCTAGGCGAGTCATGAATTCTGATGTATTTACTCGTATCCTCGCTACAATACGATCACGTATAAATGAAGAGACTGCTAACCTAGCCGCTGCCAGCTGGGCCATAAATTCACCTGTATTTACGTTAATAATTGCAGTAATCCTATCACGAATAAATGCAGAGGCCGCTGCTCTTGCCGCCGCTATCCGAGCGGCAAACCGGCTTGTATCAACATCCAAAATCGCTTCAATGCGATCTCTGAGAAATGCTGACGCTGCTGTCCTGGCTGCTGTTATTCTCTCCATAAAACGCTGTGTGTTAACAGTAATACGAGCGACAATTTCATCACGGGCAAACTGTTGAGCTAAGGCTCTGGCTCTTAAAAGACCGGCTGTAAAGTCGGTTATCCGGGCTCTTATCTCTGCGACCGCTTCACTTCGCGCAAATTGATTTAATTGCGCACGAGCTTGTGCCATCCTTGCCCGAAACTCGTTAATCCTGGCTGTTATTTGGGCTGTAATATCCGTTAATTGAAAACGCTGGGCTTGTTGTTGTGCTTCACGAATCCTATTAGTAAACTGCCGGATATTCGCTCCAATAATAGCGGTAAAGTTAGCCACAGACATGTTTTATCCTCCTCCCTTTATTGCTTATTGCGGTATATAGTTCTTCATTGCTTCTTGCGCTTTTCGGTAACGCTCCAAATTGATCCGTGGCTCTCTGCTTTCTTTCCAATCGTCAGAATCGCTCATAATACGCTTTCTTGCTGTTTCAGCATCAAACATTTTCTTTTCTGTGGCTTTTTTAGCATTCTGAGCATAGCGGTTAAACATAGCTTGTTTAGCCATTTGTTCATAGGTATCAACAGTTTTCAACTGAGCACCTTTAATGAAATTTTTAAACTCCCGTGGCGTCCACGAGAGTATTAGGTCAACATTATATATTTGTAAGTAATGAGCGGCATCTACAAATAATTGATCATAGTCTATGCCGTTAGCTCTTCGCGGGCCTTTGTCATCATTTTGTATACCTTGAGATTCGTCGCTTTCGCTTCCTCGTCTGCTCCTGTTTCTTTCATCATCTCTAAGTCTCTCCAGAAGTTCTTCGCTTGTCTCCTGAAAAAAGCAGATTCATCCACCGCTCTGAACGCTTCTTTGAATGCTTTCTCTGTATCTCCATCTTCCTCAAAACGAGCTTCCAGAGCCCCTTCGATTTCCTCGACTGACGGTTTATCCTTTCCTAGATAGTCAAGAGCACAATCCCAAAAAGCTACGAGGTGCTTATTGGAGAACTGTAACAGATTCAAATAAATATTATGGAAGCCACCTGTTTCATTTCCGTTTTCATCCATTGCTGAATATTTTTTATCTGCCAATTTATCAAATCTAAAAGTACACTTTCCTTGAAGTTCTTTTCCGTTCACTGTTAATAGAGCCATATCTTAATTCCTCCTAGAATAGTAATTTGTAAAATTTAAAAAGAGCCGATTAAACGGCTCTTTATTCTGTTGTAACTGTGACTTTGTTGCTTCGGACGGATTCGTCTCCGTTAACCACTGCCGTTACTTCAAAGTCGTATGTTGTGGCTGTTGTTAAGCCAGTCGCTTTATAACTGTTTGTTTCTGATGTATCTATCTGTGTATTGTTGCGATAAATTCGGTATGAGGCCCCGCTAACAGCATCCCACGTTAACGTTACCGTCGTCACTGTAGGTGTGCCAGCTGTTAAATTCGCGGGTGAATTAGGGAGTAGTTTTTTGATTAGGAAACTCCCCTGTTGCCTCGCCAGGTGCTTCAAATCCATATCGCGCAAACTCAATCATTTCTGGCGGTAGCGGATCAAGTTCACCTTCCTGCGTTTGTCCGATGACCTGGACTGTCGCACTTACTTCTGTAAACCTATCCTGCGGGTTAGACTTCTCTACGCTTTCCACGATACAGTAAGCAAAAACAGCGTTATGTTTACCGTTCGCATTCTGGTTAATGTCTACTTCCCAAACCTTCAGCTGCTTTTTCTTTTTGATTGCATCGATCACAGCTTTTTGGCCTGGATCACCAGTTTCCCCGTAAGCGCTAAATTCAAAGGATTCACTGTTCTGACCGTATCCAACGATTCGGCCGAACTTCGTCTGCTCATCGACAATTTCATTTTCAATTGAGTAACTATTTTCTGTTAAGTTCCCAATTAACGTTCCTTGTGCTGCTAGTGCTGCATCTGTTGATTGTACAAGCAAGATCGTATCTTTACCTTGTTGCATCCAAATCACTCCTTAATTTTTAATTGTGTAACGCATCCTGAGTACGCCATGTTTAATGTCTGGATTAATGTCATCAAACACGGTCATTCCTCGTTTCTCTACTTTCAATAACTCAAAGTCCTGTATATCCAGTTTGTAAGAAAGAGCTTTTAAACAAGCACTGAGAATGTTATAAGCCTCTTTCTTGCCTGCATAATTAGACCAAACATGAATAACGATGCTGATCTCTTCACCGAAGGTGTTTTTGGTATCAAAAGGCACCTGATTCGGCTCACCAATTACCACATATGGATAGGCTTGATCCTCTTCAACAGAATCAAAAACGCCTGTAATCATCCCCGAGAGTACCGGATCTGACGACAGACGTTGAAAAACCGCTTGTTGCAAAGGCCATAAAGCTGTTTCATAACTCATTTACTCACCCCAAACTGCGTATAGCCGAGCGGAAATGACGTTCTCCAATATCGACCGCCGGCGCCCAAAACTCTTGCGGATGCTGCCCCTCTGTTTTGATATAGCGCCCTAACTTAGTGGAGTAATACGTCCAAGGAGTCGTGCGGCCGTCTCCGTTTTTAGCATAGATACCAGTCCCGTACTCCACATAAATTGCATAGTGAGCACCAACAGAAACTTTTGCTGTTAAGCCGCCTTCTAACAATTGGACTTCTATGCTGCTCCTTAAGTTTCCGTCATCAACAGGAGCCAAAGCCTGTGCATTCGATTGAATGATATAAGCAGTTTCCGCAATAATTCGTTTTACCTCATTCTCAACCTGGTCACCGTACTGCGCCAAGGCCCGCGCAATGTCTCCACCACCAAAGCGACGCCGGATTCTAACCATTTGGCACCAACTTCAGCGGCAGCCGCATGATTTCATGTTGCCCGCCTTGATCTTCTGGGCGCCCGGCTATTTCATACGTTTCCCCCTCAAAGGTGACGCGCATATTCGGCTTTACTTCAGTTCCATACGGATAATACAAATAGCGATCCAGTTGATTGTTTAACTGCATCGCTTCGTATCGTTCCCGACTTGTAGGAGTATCCATAAAGCCTTCAATTGTTGTGAAAGGTTTCCATTCCTTTTCGCTCCCACCTCCACCGTCCGGAATAGAGGTTAAAGCTGTAAACGTGACTTCGTGCGGAAATTCATCGTGTAGCATGGAATTTCACCCTCTTATAAGGTCGTATATACCGAATCATGGACTCTGGGAAGTCTAAATTGTATGAATAAGACACGGACCCCATGGAACGACTCGTTATGCCCGCTTTATTCATATTATATTCACAAGCTTTTGCAATAAAAATACGAACACCACCAGGAAGAATTTCTTTCCCAGAGGGATTCGTAAATGGGTTATTACAATATACCTTCAACCATTCAATGAGTAAAGGTATCATTTCAGCAAGATAATCGTCATGCTTATTCGTTTTTATTTGCAGAAGCTTTTTTACTTCGCTTGGATCCATCTTTATCACCTTTTTCAGCAGGTTTAAACCCTAATGGCGCATAAACAACGCTATAAGCTTTTTTAGTAACTTCAATTACCTTATCATCTTTTTGTACTCTCATTATGGAGACACCACTTCAGGAGTTAACGCTGCAAAGGATTCATCAGAGAGCGTCATAAATCCAACTTGCTGAGTGACACGCAAAGCAAACATATCACGTTCAAATAAGTTAATAGGCTGTGAATCTTCACCTACAACTGTTGTCAATGTTGCATCTTCACTGATCTTATACTCCATGCCTTGAGGAATGCCATAGCGTGTCATATCCCAATCAGCTGCAAGCAATAACGCTTTTGTGTAATCCCAAGACTTAGAATCCACATAGCCGATCGGCAAGCCTAATGCTTGTTGAGTAGCCCCACCTGTTGCATCATTGAAGATAGGAAGCCCGTTAGTATCCTTAGTACCACGAAGCTTTTGACGGAAACGGCGAGTAGTTGTGAAGCCATCAACATCTTTATCTGCATCCTCGACGAGCGCCATCACTCCGTTTAACTCATCATATAGATTACCAATAGAGTTGAGAGCTACTGTATTTCCTGCTGCTTGGACTTTTTCAAACACAGATACACCCGCACCAAACGGCGAATTGATTCCAAACAAAGCAGCCTGATCAAATTTAATTGCAAATGCTTCTGCAATAGCTGAACGCATTTGAGTAAAGAAATCAGATACCGAGTAACGCAAAAATTCTTTTGAAACCGGAATAATAACCCCTAGTTTTTTCGATACCATCTTAGCCGTTAACCATGTAGCCTTAGAGGTTTGGATTTTCTCACCTTCACCTACCCAGTAAGCTCCAGGACCGCTTGCTAAATACGTAAACTCTTTTTCAGGCTTTGTCATATTCTCAAATTTTGCTAATTTCGTAACAGCGGATTGAGTCATAAAGTCCTTTAACACAAGTGTCTCTTGCTCTGTTGGCACCTTGCCTGTTACTGCATTTTGCAATAGTACATTTGCTGGGTTGAAATCGAATTGTTTAATATTAACTTTTAATAGTTTTGTTGTGTTTTTCACGTTTTCCCCTCCTATTTTCGAATGCTTGCTTCAGCAGCTAAAGCACCAATGTCCATAGCTCCCCCGCCTGCATTTCCTTGCCCATGCTCAATATCTCGACCATGATCTTTAAATTTGGCATCTACTGCCGCCTGAACAGCCTTGCTATACTCCTCTTCTAGCTTAGAAAGATTGACTAGAGTCCCTTCCTCATCGTCAGCAATAAAAAAGTCAATAATGCCGTCTGGTAAGCTCTTTTCCTTTGCTACCTTTAGGGCTTTATTGACCAACGCTTCACGATTACGAGCTTTACGTTCATCTTCAATTTCTTTCCGTAGTTTCTCCAGCTCAATCTGTTCAGGAGTCTTTTGAGGATTCCTTTTATTTACTTCTTCCTCGATGATTTGCTCAAGATTGTTCTGCTTCCAAGTATCGAGCCCTTTAGTAAAGTGACTATCCAGTCTTGGTTGCAAAAGACGTTTTCCCTCATCTGTGTCCAGGAACCCTTTCACCTTATCAGTAGATACGGCAGAAAGTTCTCCAAGGTATGTTCTTACCTCGTCTTGCTCTTTATTCTCGGAAAGAAACTTTTTAACAGCTTCCAGATTGATTGAGCCTTCATCAAATTGTTTAATGTTCAACGGCAATAGTTCAATCTTCTTTTTCATGAGTTTTCCTCCTTTGCCTCGCAGTACGAGCCTACAAGTCAATTTTAGGTGTAAAAAATAAGCCTTTTAACGACATGCTGAGGTCAATTACCTTGCTCTTCAATTGTTACCTGTAAATCTTCCGGATACTGATCCGATAGCTCTTGCAAAAATCGAACCGATGACTGCAACAATGTTGAAACAGAGGCACAAACGACACTTTTTGTATGACCTTCTGCTTCAATTCTCATGTATCCATCTTGGCCAACAGTTACTTTAACCTCAGTCATAATCTCCTCCTATGAAGCTAATTTTTCTTTCCACTCTTCATATTCCATGTATTTGAATGTCCTAGAAGGCGGCTGTATTTCCTCCTGTGCCTGTTTCAACGCTTGGACATAAGTTAACCCTTCGTCAGCCATTAGTGTGTCTATGCGACCAATCAGCTTTCTTTGATAGCTGATATCCATATAGTCACGACCACGCCTGTATTCTGGAAGCATGCCATTCACTAGCCAGAGCTTCACACAGCGGCAGTTAATATCCATAGAAGCAACGCCCCACAGATGCGGCCCCTTGGCTTTTAAACCGTTATAATGGAAATACCCCTGCTTATCCGCTCTCTGTCCATCTAACTGACGATGCGAAGTCCGGACACGCAAATCTAAGCTCGACATCCATACACTTCCCATTTCTACATATTCAGACGCTTGCTCTGCCACAGCTTCATCAGCTACGCTTCTTACTCTGCCTGCTTCTGTTCGGGCGACCATTCGAGCCTTCTTTTTCGAAAAGCCGACTGCCTTTCTGATCCGCTTCGCCATATCCGCGTAACTATCACCAGCAACAAGTCCCTGTGTTATTTCGAGATTAATCTTTCTGACGATTTCATCCCGGTGCCGCTTTAGGATGTCCGGTATTTTGATATTGGCAATAGGATTAACCAGTGCTTGTTGTACCATATCGGTCGTAGGAATGGTAAATCCCATTTCTTCACCAGATGCCATTTGAAAGAGGAAAGCGGTCATTAGAAACTTCTCGACGTATTGAGTTTGCATTGAGCTTTCTATTTCTTTGACCAACTTCTTATAGTCGTCAGAAAACATCTTCGCAATGACGGCCATTTCCTGCTGGAAACGATTGTACTTATTCAAGTCGGTATAGGTAGGAGTGCGGCCCTTCCCATACTTTCGGTACATTTCAGCGATTCGATATAAAATTTCTTTCAGCCGCTTCGCAAATACTACTTCAATATCAGATTCAGCTTTTGCTAACAGCTTATCTAGTAGTAAGTGGATCTCCTGCTGGTTCATCCTCATCACCGCCTAACGGTTCAAGCTGCTCTCCGTATAGCAAAGCCTCTTTTTGCATTTCCTCCAATTCAAAGTTCACATCATCCACAAAAGAAAGGAGAGACAAACGTGTTTTTTCGCTAACTAATCCTTTCAATTGAGCGGTCGATTGTGCTTCGTCAAGCATATTTGCTGGCAGGTTTCGCTTAAACCCAAACCAAACATTCAAATAATCCTCTTTGCTGCATATCCCGCGCTTTTCCCAAGCACTACACAAAACTTTAAATTGGTACCGCAAGGCTGCTGTCATTTTTCTTTCCATGGTAATACACTTATTTTCTAAGGCAAGCAGTTTGAAGCGCATAGCAACTCCCGTGATGTTCCCTGCAAAGGATTCATCAGAGAAGTTAACAGACTTTGCAAATCGAAGGATATTTTCTTCCAATCTATCCAAGTGATTCTCAATCATCTGATCGTTAATATCTTTTGTTAAATAGCGGATATCATCTTTTTCATCAAACAACTCAAAAATACCAGTTTTATTTAGATTAGATAGCGTTTCTTCATCAGCCCCCAGCCCTTTAAAAATAAGATAAGCCAGACGATATTGTTCAATCTCATTGCTGGCATCGGACAATGTACGATCATACGCATCGATAAGGGCAAGTACCTTTTCTGCATCTGCCATTAGTTCCTCATTGTTCGGTAATCCGAATAAAGGACAGTGATCGAACGTATGGAGCTTCTTTTCTGAAAAAGTAAAATCCATACCGCTTCCTGAATTAAATATGTGATAATAAGCAGCATCATAAAATTCAGCTCTCCACTTATCATCCGTTAATTTGTAATATCGTAAAGCGTATTTCGGCTCTGTCATATCCTCATTTGAGAGAATAATCGTTTCCCACGGGTCTAAATTTTTAACACGCTCCTGGCCTTCGCGGTCAATATAGGCAATTCGGGCACCGTAGCCACAAATAGCAGCCTTCTTCCCCCATTCACTATCCTTATCTTCAGCGTTATTTCGTAGATTAAAAGTATCGATTTCTTCTTTTAGAGAGCTGCCCTTATCCGTTTCATAGGAAATTGCGTGGCCAAACATATAACCTACTTTCGTATCCACAATATCCACATCAAATGCATTGTTTAAGCGGTTGTTCACTTTATCATCCAGTCGTTTAATTGCACCGGTTTCAAAGTCTTCATATTCAATTGGTGTACGCTGAAGAACAGGAACACCTTCCATTGCCGTTTTGTATCGCTCGTATAATCCTTTCATCCGCTCACGGTCTTTTTGATGTTCCTGAATCATTTCCTTAATGATGAGCGGCGTAATACCTTCTTTATCAATCCGATCAATGAAGTGTCTCATAATCTCACCTACCTCCTGTCTTTCTTCTTTGCGGCTTGGTGTGTGTATAAATTGCATAACGTAAAGAGTCCAAAACATCATCCCACTGCTTTACCGGCTCCCCTGTTGTCTCGTTCCACACATACATATAGATTTCTTTATCAAAACGGCTAACCTTGGATTTAACTACTTTTAATTGATCAGTTTTGAATAGTCTTGCTACTTCTTCAATACCGGAAACAACCGCTTTATCTGCATTTACCGCTTTAATTCTCTCTCTTCTAAACCGCTTTACATGTTCTGGCCGAGCGGAATCACAATAAAAAAAGATGTTACCATAGCGACTTTTAATGTCGTTGGCCACATCCACCCAGAAGTCTATTTCTTGATGTTGATGAGCATGTTCTTCGAGGAGATAAAAACATCCTTCATCATCTTCTCCAATCACAACAATGGAACCATGGTGCTCATATCCCCAGTCAGTCCCTGCGAAGTACCGGACAAAATTAACTCCTTCTATATCGTCTATATAGTGCTTATCTTTATTGAAATCTTTGTATACGACTCCTTCAGCCGCTACCCAAAGACCGTAGATATCCCGATCTGTGAACATACCCGTGGGAGTGGAAGCGATAATACTCTCCACATACTCCTCATCTAGATAAATATTATCGAACACTGTAAAATGAAAGGCTTTAATATTTATCTTTCCGTTTTTCAGCTTCTGGCCGTCTTTATCAATATAATCAGTTTTGACAAAGTGAGCAGGATTTTCAGGGTTCGTATCAATCAGCACTCGGGCGCCTGGATAGGAACAGCGGGAGATAACCTCTTTTACGAATGTATCATGCAAAGCGGTTCCCTCATTCAGCAAAGCGCCAGCTGCAGTAAATCCACGCGCCTTTTTCCATGCGTCAGCGTTTGTACCGTCAAAACAATAAACCTTATTGCCGAATACGCTAATAGCGTTGGTTTTATCTAGCTTTAACTCTTTACCAAGGATTTCTTCCATATCATTTAAAACGTTACGGCGAATAGAAGCCTGCGTGGATCCGCCGATAATGAAAGATAATCCCTGATTTTCAAACTTGGCAATATGCATTAAATACAGCAGGATGAAGACAAAGGTTTTCCCTGCCCGTTTTGCACCGCTGGCTAGAAGGATTTTAGGCTGCTCCTTAATAAAGCAATCCCATACTTCTTTTTGTTTAGGTGTCAAATCAGCCATCAGATTCACCTGCCATCTTACGCAACATGGCAGCAACGGCGCTCTCTTGTGTTCCTGGCCCTTTGCCGCTGTTTATTTTCTCAATTTCAGCTTTTGTTTTATCGATGCCAATGCGCATTTGTTCCATTCTCAAGCGTCGCTCATCATCAATATGAGCCAGCTCGTCAAATTGTTTAATCAAACTACGCAACTCACCCATCGCTCGTGACTGAGCATTAAGAAAAGTAGCGTGACGGTCCCAAGCGAACTGAAACTCATACTCTTCCTCAGTGACAGCTTTTTCTATACCCCCACCTTGGCTTTTGGGAATTTCATGATATTCGTACTTTGCTTTCTTGAGCTCTTTGATCATTTCATCTTTATCCTCGACAAACATGATCTGCTGGGCCCGAATAATAGCAGCATACTGGATTTGAATTTGATCCCAAAGTAGATCTGCTGGCGAACGCTCCTCCATTGCCTCCATGATCTCCAGCATTTCAAGCGGAAGGAATTTAGAAAAAAAGCCGTGAGTAACAGCATTCTGATTTCCTTTTGGAGCGGCCCCACCTTTGTTACCTTTAGCGTTGATGTTTCCTTTTGGTGCACCACGCTTTTTTGTGTGCACACTTTTTTCAGAGGGTGCACCCCTATCACGGTTCCATCCATAACGCTTTTTCCAAGACTTCACCGTGTTGATAGATACCTCGTACTTCTCGGCAATGTCTTTATATTTCATGCCTTTAACATAATCTTTTTCCGCTAATACATATTTTTCAGCCATGCTACATCACCTGCCACCTCCTATATTTGTGTTTGTTTTGGAGCAAAGAAAAAAGCACCCCGAAGGATGCTTGCTCAATGAATTAAATATCCTCTTCGATAACTTCTGTGTTTAGAGCTATCTTGGTTTTGTCGTTTGGATCTAGCGGTACTGATATTCCGGTCACTTTGGTCAATGTTGGAATGATTTTATCAGACTTCTTCAACACAACCATCAATTGAACTATGATATCTGCATCTTGATTAGGATATTTCTCTAGTTCACTAATTAATTCTTTAATTTTCAAGTCTTCACCCCCTTAGTTAATTCTACCAAAGCAGATGAAGATTCTCCTATATTTTGTCCAATAAAAACGCTACCGCAAGGATGGCGCACGAACTATATATTGTTTACCAACCAAGGAACGTTTTACCGCTCCGTTCCTGCCTCCCATTCTACACGGCAGATTTTATTGATTTCAACTTTTGCAGAAACTGGTCTTTTTCGACTTTTTTGACGATCTTGCCGATTATGCCTTCTTTGACCTTTCGAATAGTGTCTCTTGATTTACCAAGATGAACAGCAATTGCAGAATAACTCAGACCCTCAATCATGCAATCATAAACGACTTTTTCTTTCTCTTCTTTGATCTCACCCATCACCTCATCAAGATATTGAACAATTGCTTCGTATTTCAACAATCGTCTTTCCCGTATATCTAACTGCCTTAACTCCGCCTGGCTAATTCCAGAGCTTCCTTTTGGCATTCCTGCCTCATTACCATAAACTGCAACTAGACTTGATCTTCCTCCATGAACAGCATTCAACAATCTATTTAAACGAGCAATTTCACGAAGCATAAAGTTATAATCACGAATCCACTCTTCTATTTGCCATTCCATCATTTGTTTAGTCATCGCTTAAACGCGCCCCCTCTGCCTCTTTTCAACGTTTGCATGTTAACACCCATCAAGTACCGCAACTCGCTCTCAGACAAAGGCTGAGACTTCCTGGCAGGCTGTTCTTTTCTCTTCTGCGGCTTCCTCCTCTTTTTCTTGGGTTTTATCTCCTCAGAAGCCTGATTTTTCCGCTTCCATTGCTGCAACTGATCCTTTAAAGTAGAATTCATATCCCTTACCCCCTATAAAAATAAAAGAGGACACCAAACAATAAAGCAGCTGCAACCTGCCTTAATGTTTTGGTGCCCTCGGTTTTTCCGTTAGGCTTATTTAATTATGCTCTTGCTATAAAAAAGTTCCCGTACTCGTCTCTTCCAGGAATCCCGTCTTTATCAATTTCAAAAGTAGCTGTTTCAACAGGTATGTCCTTATCACATTCATGGCAATAAGTATACTCTGCATCTAGTGGAACATAGTGATTGCCTTTATTGCCACAGCTGCACCAGTAGCGGCATTTATAACGCTTTGTTCCATCCTCGTCAATTTTAATACCTGTGCGCCAATGCTCTGGCTCTTCCATCGATGTATCAGTGCTTTTTTCAAGAGGTTTAATTCTGGCCACCTCGCTAAGTGGTTGAGTCATTCTGCTCTCAGACCCTAATAGAGGTAGCTTTTTTGAAATTGATGATTCTGTTTTCGTTTCTACTTTTGGAGCTTTAGGTATTTCAGGAACCTTAACCTCAATTGGAGGAACTACCATGCCTGCTGGTGGCCTCTTCTGTGATCTCTCTTGTTTTTCTGTTGCTTCAACTCTTGAGCCGAATAGCTGGAAGAAACCATTAATTACTGCCTGTTCATTTGCTTGTGAAGCATCTTTCATTTGTAATGTGCTGTTCTTTTCTCCCTCTACAATCTGAACAAAGATTTCCATTTTTTCTCCCCCGATTTCTTTTTATATTGTATCCTGGCCAGACATCCTTACCCGCTGGCTTCTTATCACATCAAGCACTTTGCCATCCTTCCAGATGATTGTGTCTTCTCCGAATTGTTTAGGCGTCATCTTCGTCAATTGTCCGTCAATAACTACATAAGCGGCATTTTCCATTAAGTCGATTTCTGCTGTGGTTTTGATCTTAGAATCTTTCACCAAGACGCCCCCGATCTGTTATAATTAACTTAGCCAAAAATTAATCTATAATGTAGCGAAAGGCCGGGAGCTTTCCTGGCTTTTTTTGTATATCTAGTTCATTTACGGGTATATTATAAGCAATCAAGGTCATTCCACCATCACTTTCATACATCATGAATTACACCTTGACTAGCCAGGAGAACTCCTGGCTTTTTTCACATTTATTTTGTCTTTGAATAGACTGTTTTATATTCAATGGTACTCCTCTATTACTTAATTGAATAAGACTATTGATGAGCCAGGCAAAGTCTGGCTTTTTTTTGTATATTTCCTTTATCTTTGGATAAATTAATCGTAATCAAGGTTCTCTCTCTTTTATATCTTCGTACACCCATGACTTAGACCTTGATCGGCCGGGCGAATGTCCGGCTTTCTTGTATATTCTCGTCTGATTTGGAAATACTGTTTAAAGTAGGCATCTATCAATTCACCTGATAATATATGCAGACCAATCATTGTGCCAGGAGCTTTCCTGGCTCTTTTCTGTTTACTGTTTTATTTCTATAGAGAATTTCCCACGTATAAACAGCCCGCTTTTGAACTGAATATAACCAATCTCTTTCCCATGGCCACAACAGGCGCTTTTAACTCCTGGAAGATTGGCAATGCATGGATCATGACCTTCAGCAGTACGAGTTTGATTACACTTGTTACACGCTCGATCCTCAGAGACAGGCTCATTGTTATCTGAATATCGCCATATACCGCTTATCTCGTCGTACCATGCGTGATGACCAAATATATAGGTGTGAGCCATTTTAAAATTCCACTTCCACCTTTAATTTCATCGGTATTTCTTGAGCAATCATCACATTTCGGTTACCTTTCTCCACCAACTCTTTCACTACTTCTTTAGCTTCGTCTAACGTTTCATATTTTCTAACGTTATAACTGCTTAATACATTTATTGTGATAACTAAGTACATATCAAATCGCTCCTCTTCTTTTAAATTCTTCCTGAACTAAATCCAGTATGTAACGCTGTTGCTGCACATACTCTTCGACGGGATCACCACCGGCAACATGAGAACCAATACGCCTTTCAGCATCTTCCACCAGTAGAAGCAGCCCCTCAGTTCGAAGGCTCTTAATCTGCGATTCTAGTAAAATGCTCATTTAAAACACCCCTTTGCATTTTCAACACTTACTCGTTTACATTCGGAAGAACCATTAACGAATGTTTTGAACCTTTTGCTAAGATCACAATTCCTTCAGCTTCAACACTCTCTTTAGCAAAATGAACCATTGTTTTTCCGTCATTACGTAGCATTTCAGCTAAATCACTTACCATTTCTTTTGGTATGACTACATTTTTGAAACTGCCGTCCACAATAAGGGAAACAGCTATATTTTCCATACTTTCACTCCTCTGCATTTTCAACGGACTGCAACATTAAACATTCCTATAGTGAACTTGCTATAGCATCCAGCTCGGCACGAGCATCTTCTTCTGAGTAGTCCTTTATCACATCAAGTGAATAACCGCATCTTAGCAAGTCAATATGATCAGAAGAAAGATTAGCGGGAAGTTCTTTTACACCGTTGATTTCAAATTCAGTATCGTTATAGTCCCAATGCTCATGATTCATGTTATCTGCAGCATATTTAGCCACCTTATCAATACCAGGATCATTTTTGCCGTTAAACTCCCCTTCCACAATCACTTTCGTGGTAAATGTTTTAGTGATGGATACTTCAACTTCAAATTTTTTCATGGTTTTCCCCTCCGATTTTGTTTTTAAGACCTGCCGAGGCTTGCCGCCAACGAATTCACTGATATAACCTTCTTTTTCTAATCGCTCAACGATCCTTGCTGCAGTTATATATCCAATCCTAAACCTTCTTGAAAAGAGTGATGCCGAAGGGTATGTGAATGGCAATTCCTTGATTACACTTAAAAATTCGACTGCCCTTTGGTATTGTTCTTCGTCAATGTTATTCATTGGATTTCCTCCACTTTCACAACCCTAATTCTGTGATTAATGATACTCTCTAAAAACTCGATTGCTCCTTCTTGGGTATTAGCAGCAACATTTTCATGATATAACCCTCTCATAGGAGGAATTTCATAAGTGATTTTCCATGTGGGTTTCATTCTTTTCACTCCTTCGCATTTTCAACGGAATGTGCATTAAGCGAAATCTACATTTTTTCCAAGATATTTAAACCAATCTCTGTGTTTTCATCTATTTCAGTAGACATTTCATGCATGTTTCTAAAAATTATCTTATTGTCCTGTTTTTTAAAAACTCCTGGCATTCTCCATCTCCAACTACTACCTATTCTTCCTGTAACTATTAAATTTTCATCAAACGGAATTTCAGATATATTATCAATAGTCCCAATCATTTTATATTCCATTTTTCGCTCTCCTTCTGTCGCATTTTGTGTCTACTGCGATTCACTAGCCAAAACCGCCCATCCTATCGTCTTAATAACACTGGCAGCCATGAGTACCCAATCTTGCAGCAGACCAGCTGCTAAGACAAGATAGAGGGCGCCCGCTATGTTTGCGATTGCCCATTTATGAAAAAAGCTGAACATTTACCCTTACTCACCCTTCGCCGTTCTTAATATCCGTCAAAGCATGAAAAGTTTGTTTCTTGATTTCATCAAGCAGCATAAACACTTCTCTTGGAGAAAGCCCATCATCTTCAACCATTCCTATCATCCCTGTAATGACAAAACCAACATTTATATTATTCAAATCCAACTTAGGTGCAGTCATTTCGCTTCCCCCAGTTCCTGCAGCTGCCGTTGAATCTTCCTCTGACACTTTGAATGTTTGGTGTACTTGAGCCTTTGCTGAAGAGAAACAGCCTTTCGTTCTTTCCGATTTTGTTCATTTACTTTAGCAAAGTAATCATGAGATTCAATCAAATACTGAGCGAATTGGTTTCCGGATGCAGCTTCCTCTCGAACGACCGTTGCAATTGGACTGCATACCCTTTGTTTATTCTTCATTCCGTTTCCTCCTCCAGCTGACGTTGTCTCTTAGCTTCAACGAACATTTCGCAAAACCGCTCCGCATCCTTCTCTTCAACAACAAGATCGACCTCTTCAAACTCATTTTCATCGACATTCCTAAGTGAATGTTTATTTGTGTAGACAGAACCGTCTCGCATGTGAGCTTTAACTATGATATGCCTCATTCTGCCTCCTCCATTTGCTCCCTAGCCCATTGTCTCCACTCTTCCCGCCTGCGTTTTGCTAGATACTCTTTCTTACGCCGTTCTATTTCTTCTGGCGGCGGCTTTGGATTGGTTTTGCTGCTTAAATCCAGCCATTGTTCCATGTATTGTTTAGGAGTTAATCCGATCATTGCTATTCTCCCTTCGCTCTTTTGAATCCCTATTTATTGCTTTTGCTTCAACTCTTCAATGATCTCAACATCTTTTTCATTGAATAAAAGTGATCCAGCAGGACAGTATTCACCTGATTCCCAATCCTTTATAAACTCCTCACGCTCATCAACATAGGTACCAAACATTCCATCTTGCTCTACCTGATAGATAAACTCTCTTATCTTCTCATCATCTGTATCGTCCCACGCTATTAGTGAATAATCGTTCCCAGTCCAACTTTTCTTAACAATAACTTCAAGTCCGTCGGCCAAGTCATAAGCCTTGCTCCAAACTTGAATTTCTTCATTGCTAGGTTCCGGTCCGTCAAATGGTCCATTAAAGCTGCTTTTTATTTGTTCAGGCGTTTTTCCTCCTGTATGCAGCTTTGCTCTATATAGCTTTATAGTTCGTTGATTTTCCATTCTTTTTTCACTCCTTAAGTTGAGAATCCCATATCGGCTTATATTGCATAAGCTCTCTTCTAGTCATCTTTTGCAGTTGTCGTGTAGGATCATCGCAATACTCGAAAACGATATAACCCTCTGTATTCTCGCCCCACACAAATATCAATTCTTGTTCTTTTGCATTTTCGTATAAGCAGGTAATTTTTTTCACGAGTCTCAGTTTCATTCTGATTCACCTTTAAAATAACGACATCTGCTCAAAATTAGCCGCCTCTTCCTCAACTAGTTCTATTTCAAAAGACTCTTCTAGCGCTTCCTCTTCAACCAATTGAAAATCAGTAAACCAATGAAGAGGAAAACGTCCACCCAACTGCTTCCGTTCTCGATCCTTATAGAACAGGGCATTTTTTTGATTGGCTTCTGGGAGGATAAAGTACCGCTGTTGTAGTTTGCTGACTATAAATTTGCCTCGAGGCTTCCAAACCAATTGAGCGCTGTACACCTTGCCAAGCTCCAGCGGCGGAAGATCAGCAGCATCTGGCTCAGGTGGCCATCCCTCAGCAAGCTGGAATTTATCGGCCTGAAAGCATCCCATGTGAGCCTCTTTGTTCGGAAAGCGAGAAACATAGTAATTTAACGGTCCGTTCGGAAAAAGATAGACAGTTTCCGGGAACTCACCAATGAGCTCCGGATCCATGCACACTCCTTGCAGCATGATTTTCACTCCTTTAACGTTTTCTTTTCCATGCTCCGTTCGTATATTCCATTACAACTACTTCTTTACCGAGCTGTTGTTCTAGTAGTTTTCTCCTTAATGAAAAATCACGTGAAGCAGGCCCACCTTTTATATCAACAACTTCTGTCCAACCATTTTTATAAGTAACTAGAAAATCCGCTGTATATTTGGCTCCTGCTTTCGTTTTTGAGCCTTTCCCCGAGCAACGAGAACATTGAACAACTCTTCCTGTTTTCTCGCTTATACCAAGCCCTGTGCCTTCACAGCGGTAGCAAATAACGGTATAGGCTGGAATTACTTCAAACTCTGGCTGAATCTGCACTGATTGAACAGCAGGGTTTGCAGTAAGTAGTTTGTGATAATCTGCTTCCGCTTTACTGTCATAGACGTTTCCGTTCCACCGTGTTTTCCTTGCTATCCACTTACGCGCCATACATTTCCACTTCCGCCATATCCATTACTTCTTCCATTTTGATTTGAATCTTTTCAAATTCTGCCTCAGCATCTTCAACTTCCTGTTTTTTCTTGCAAACAGGTCCCATGCCGGCCTCCATGCTCTTCTGCGATCTCAAAGGGCGGTTACAACGTTCACAGAGTTTCATCAGCTCGCATCCTTTCCAGCAAGCTCCGCCTTCCTCTTAGCTTCCTCAAATCTTTTATCAAACTCCGCCCACTTTTTCGCTCTCATCACTTCCGGCATAGGCCCACATTTGGGGCAAGCCTGCTTTATCCATCCAAAACCAATATCATTTGTCACTACGTGAGTACCGTTGCATAAATTGCACATTTTCCTTCCCCCTATTCGAGTAATAAACCTAATAAACTTTCATTCTCTTGCTTGGCCAACTTCCTCCGGATCTTCTCTTCGGGCATGTGAACTGGAAAAGTCATTTTATCGATACGGTCACTAATCCTGCCAGCAGGATAAGAGTTGTCCAGTTCATCTATTTCAAGATTGCTAGTGAACAAAGTTACCTTTTTATTTTGCAACCGATAATCTAAAATCCTAGTAAGTGTTTCCTCCACCCAATCACTGGCCTTCTCTACGCCTATATCATCCAGCAGCAATACTTTCACATTCTTAGCAGCATCAATGATGTCCGACGATTTCATATTGGTGTCTCCGCCGAAGGTGTTTTTAATTTCACCAATTAAATCAGCTGTAGGAGAATAAAAAACGGAAAGCGGGTTTTCTTCAGTATCGTGTACCTGAAGCAATGCATTTAGGATGCTACACCCCAGCCTAGTCTTGCCGCTGCCTTTCACCGAACTGTAGAAGTAAAGCCCTTTTCCTTGCTGAGACAGCACATCGAATTTCTTTACAAAATTAGCAGCTATTTTCTTTGCCATAACTGCTTTTTCTTTAGAAAGCTGTTCAGAATAAAGATTGATGTCAAAAGATTTAATTGTTACTTTTTGAAAGTCTTCCGGAATCCGTGCCCACTTCATTTTTCTGCTTAAGGCTCGTATCTCTTTACACTGGCACTTTCTCATAAATTCTCTTTTTTCTTGATGATCCTTTATCCAAATAAGCCCCGTTCCATCACATTTCTTGTAAGGACAATCCTCAGTAATCGACGTCAACGTCTCGTATCGTCCCTCCAGCAAGTCCTTTTTGTCTGGCCAGTTCTTCGAGTCTTTGAGCCTCTGCGCTAGTGCTGGATTGTGTTTCGCCAACTGCTGCAAGGTATGGTTGAGTGATTGCATTTGAATCCACGGCTCCTTTCTTATTCTTTAAGATCATTAGCCCCCGCCGAGCTTCCGGCTCCTTTACATTGCGAAGAATCCCCAGTGTATACGCCTCTTTTTTGTCGTCATGGTCTATTACGTGCTTCCAGAGCGCGTAATGAATTTGATTGACGCTATATTTGTTAAGCTTCTCGATAAAGTTAGAGAGCAGCTTTGCTGAGATATTGCAAGTAGACCTTGTTAAACGAATACATTCAAAATAAGAGATTAATATTTTCTTAGACGTACCAGCTGGCAGAGCGTTGGTTCGCAAAGCGAAGTCAACAAAGATTTCCATATCGTCAGCGGAAGTTAAATTCATGCTTTTCACGTTCGCTTCGGCGATATATTCTTTTAATGTTTTATTGATGTTACTAATGCTGTTTATAAATGCTGTTATAGTATGTGGAATCTCATGAGGTTTCTCTTGTGGTTCCTCATGTGGATTCTCTTGTGGATTTTGATTTTCGGACATTCCTTCCTCCTTACTCCCGCAAGGGTTTTCCGCTTCTTTCTCATGTGGATTCTCTTGTGGTTCCTCATGTGGATTCCCTTGCGGATTCTCTTGTGGATTTTTCTCCTCTTTTTTTGCCTTTTCTTTCTGATAAGTAGCTAGTGATTGAAAATCTTTATAATGACAAACCGTAACGAGCAGCCCTCTTTTTTGAGGTAATGTTTCCATTTCGATATAATTCATTTTTTTCAGTCGATCCAGAGCCCCTTTGATCACGTCCCTAGACCATCCAATTTCTTTTGATAGGTTAGTCAAAACAATGATCGTTTGACCGACTTCACAACGAGCAGAAGCAGTATAATTCGCTTCTTCCATTAACATTTGATAGAGCAGCTTGTCCTTTATGTTCTTAAACTGCAATCGGGGCTGGATGACGAACCCCGATGATGCTTCTATGACTTTTTCCAACCCCGATCACTCCTCAAAATTTTCTTTCACATTTAACAAATCCATTTGCAATCCCTAAAATTTTCCGGTCTGGATAGCTGACACTCATATACCTTTTGATGTTTTGTAAATACTCTGCATTTGTAGAAGCTTTTGTTTTACACCAATCAGGAATAACGACCTTATAAGGAACATTGTTGTTAAGCATCATAAGTTGAAAGGAAGATCCTCATCACTGATTACAAAGGGTTCATTATCAAACGGCTGATTTTCCATATTGTTGTTCATAGATTTTTTTGAATTTGCTCCTTTGGATGTTTGACCGCGATCCTGTTGCTGAGGCGGTTTCTGTTGCTTTGGATTTGATCTTTTTTCATCGACTGCAGCAAACATAATTTCAATGGCTTTCTTAATCGCGGCATCTGTTCGATCCTGACCAGCTAACCACTCAAGATAGTCTTTATTTGATCGATAAATCTCTCCTAATGTTTTCCCTTTGTGCTTACCAAATTTCAGCTTTATGGCCCCAGCATCCTGTGGTGTCATGGTTTCAATTTGTTCCTTTTGCAGATAGCCTTGCATATCCTCCGCATCCTGTGTAAACAATTCTGATAAGCTGGCAATAGTTAGAGTCGCATCGATTTGCGCTCTCTTTTTGGCCATTTTCAAGCATGTATTAGCCATGGAATATGGATCTTGCTTAACGTACTTTTTCTCACGAGTATTACAATGTCCAACGCCTTCTGTGATCTTCATATCGTTCTTATAAATTCGGCAGCATACCGTAAAAGCGAAAAAGCCTTTGTCATAATCCTGGATACGTTCAACCACTTCATATTCGCTTGTAACACCAAAAAGCATTTGAATCTTTTCCGCTCCTGGTTTAAGCAATGTAGGCTTACTAGTACCAGGGATAATCCCATAATCATGATTTGCTTTCAGTGTGTTTTGAACAACCAATTGAAATTGATTAATCTTAGCTAATGTGGTTTGTACAGCACTTACATCCACAGAATCGATTAGAGATAAGGATGAATTTTGCTGAGAGGCTGCTAAGTTAGACATTCTTAGCTCGCCTCCTTTTTCAAGACATATATATTGATTAATTCTTCGTACTGCTTAGATAGCCTGACCAAATCATCATGAGAGCCAGAGTCGGCTATTGCATGGGTTAAGCCGATATATGTCATATTTAGTGCTTGACTATCAGCCATTTCTGGACAAATCTTTTTTGTATTTAAAAAAGATGATTGCAAGCAAATGTTCATTGTATTCACTCCCGCTTTACTGGCACTGTATATTGTGTTACAATGTCAGTAATTACATATTTTGAAATCTTTGGACTCCTGCCGCTAACAGGAGTCTTTTATTTTGCTTGTTTTTCAGTAGCACCTAAATGCTTGATCATATAATCACCTAAGTTGTGGCTAAGTACGATCTCTCCATTTGGCATAATGAAATATAAATCATCCGCACATATCTCTTCTCCAAACAGATCCTCAATAGGATGATCTGCGACCTTCTCAATATTCATTTATTTCACCTTCTTTCTGACGGATGATGTCCATCGTCAGCAGCCGGAACTGATCAGGCACAGGGGAGAAGCCCGTTCCGGTCGCTGACGATGAGCACCTAAATAAGTGCCCATCAGTTGGAAAATGTGTTATAATAAGGTTGTTCAGTGGTATTACGCGGTGAGCTACCTCAATTAGCTTGCCGCTTTTATTTTTGATCTTTTTCCGATTCTCCATTGGCTAAGCCCCAGTAATAGGCGACAACAATTGCTGTAAAGATCAATAACACTTTGATCATTCTTCATCCTCCTAATCAACACGTGATACTCGCTCTACCGGTATGCCCTGATCTATTAACCGTTGAATGATAGCTTCAATATCTTTCTTCTTTTCTGTTTTCTGCAAACTTTTCATTAAATCCACCCTTTAGCTTTCCATTGTGGCAGTAACTTCCTGATCCGTTTCTTAATAGGAATCCCGTAATCTTTTTCAAGCATCATGTTCAAATTGTCGATGAACGCCCTGGCTTCTAACAGCTCGTCCATCAGTTGAGCAATACCTTCTTTTTCGTTCTCATCAACAATGCTGGGTGGCTTGGCCAGACAGACAGTGCGAATCTTTTCTAGCGCTTCACTGAGTTCTCTTTCTGCATTCGCTTCCACCGCAAGTCTGTGCCGTTCAATAGCTGGTCCTTTTAGAACAGGTGAGGTATAACCATCAGAAAACTCATACAGTAGCTCCCCTATGTATTCCGGGCTGTCTTCATACACCCGGATCGACTGTTTTGCAATATCCTGCTGCATTCTCCGACGATCATTTTTAATGTGACTTCCTAACTGTTTAGAAATATTTAAATCCATTGACATTTGCTCAACTGTAAGTTCTTCTTCTGTTAGAAGCGCTTTAACAGCATCCCCTACTTCTGCCGCTTGTTTTAAAACCAAGCTAATCTCCCCCTTTGTATTCAGTTGTAAATTGGTAAATACATAAAGTGTCATTACAATAGAATCAAGCTGATATATCGTTTAAAAATGACGTGTTACGTTTAATCCATTCAAATACTTCGTCCCGTGGATATCGGGCTTGAATATTTTTCAAACGTGGGAATGAAGGATTAGATGTAACTTTGGTTACAGTTGGCGGTTTGATTTGAAGAATCTCCGCCAGATGTTTATTAGTTAGAACAGGTGGATAAGAGAAGCGCTTCATTCCATCGTCCACTCCTTTTTCATAAGCTTGCTGAAAAAGTTCTTCCATGCGGGCGCTGAATAGGTTTGCTTCTAGCTCATCGAATGTGATAATTGCTTTAGACATTTAGCTCACCTTCCTTGGAATCCAGTTTTCGATGCCGTGGATAACAATGTCGTGACGTTTATTGAACACTTCTGCAACCGTTAAGATATCCGTTACTGCCTTGTTGTTTTTAATAAAGACGAGTTGATTCAATTCGATTCCTCCTTAAATAGCTTTTTTATTTAACTGCATATTCTTTATAACGGAATCCGTTAATTTATCATTAAAAAAAACAGCCACATCTACATCTAATACAATTGCAATAGTTTTAAGACGTTCTACATCCAGTTTAGTTTCACCAGATTCCAGATATCTATAACCTTGTAAAGAAAGACCAAGGGCCTTTGCTAAATGAGTCTTAGTAACGCCTTTCGCTTCTCTTATCTTTGCTACGTTAATATTTACCATAGTATCACCTCCGTTTATCAACTAACGTTTTCCGTTACTTACAATATACTAACGTTTACCGTTAATGTCAACTGATTTTATTAATAAAATCTCAAAAACCGTTATTTTTATATCATATTCCGTTAGTTGGTGATAATATTCTAGTGAAAGGAGCACTTTTTATGACTATTAATAATAGAATTCGTGAATTACGAAAGAAAAGTGGTCTGACTCAAAGAGAATTAGCCAACAAAGTTAACGTATCTCCACAGGTCATTTCTAACTGGGAGAGAAATTACACCAACCCAGACCATGACGATGTAAAGAAATTGTCTGAGATTTTTGATTGCTCTAGTGACTATCTCCTTGGTATATCGGATAATCCTGATTCCGAGTCTTTAAATGACCCTGCCTTCATTGCTTTTACAAACGATCCAGAACTTCAAAACTGGTATAAAGAGCTCCCTAAAAGCCCTGAAGACCGTTTGCGTAAATTAAAAAAGTTATGGGAGATCATTAAGGATGAAGAATAACACGCCTTGGGCGTGTATTTATTTAATCTCTTAAGGTAATTATTAGCAGTTTTAGAGGTAAATAGTGCACTTTCTAAATGGTAGAAATGTACTTGGTATATACATCAAGAAAGAGGGGAAAGAAAGAAATGAAGAAATTTTTCAAATTTGGTTGCTTAGGTTTTATAGTTTTAATTGTCCTTGGCGCTATAATCGGTGCCATGGGTGGTGGAGATGACAGTGCAACAGAGTCAAGTGAAGATAGTGTAGAAACAAGCACAGAGCCAACAGAAAACACTAAAGATAAACCGAAAAAAGAAGAGAAAAAAGCTTACAAAATTGGTGAAGAAGTAAAAGTAGGAAAAATGGTTTATACAGTGAATGGGAAATCTACTGCTGATCAGGTAGGACCTTCTGTTCTTCCGACAAAAGCAGGCGGAAAATACCTTGTATTAGATGTAACTTTAAAGAATAATGGAAATGAAGCAGTAACAGTAGATAGTAGCTTCTTTAAACTTAAACGCGGCGAAAAGACGTATGAAGCGGATGCGGAAGGAAGCATGTCTGCTAATCAAAAAGAAGACGGATCGATTGATAACAGTTTCTTCTTACAGGAATTAAACCCTGATTTAGAAATGGCCGGAAAGGTTGTTTTTGATGTTTCTCCAGAAATTGCAGAAGCTAACGATCTGCAATTGCAAGTGCAAACAGGCGTTTTCGGAACCGAAACAGAAGTGATTAATTTGCAATAAAGGGATCCCCACTCTTGTGGGGTTTTCTTTCAACCTTCAATCGAACATACATTCCTACAATGAATTATGAGGTGAAGCCAATGGACAGTTTTTATTATTACACGCCATTAGAAGACTATGTAAAAGAACTATATTATTATCTTTCTATTTACTCTCCTAACCAAATCGATATGAAAGTAATCGCTGAAAAATTAAAAGTACGCATATATCACTGGGACTTCCCCAGCGAAGCCTCCTTTTATGAAGAACAGGCAAGAATTATGCTTAATGAAAACTTGACTTCTCAACAAAAGTGGCAAGATTTCTCCCATGAGCTTTCTCACATTTTAAGACATGTTGGTGATCAATATGGGATGCCTTCTTCTTTTCGATTGCTACAAGAGAGACAGGCAACAAACTTTATGTATCACTTTTGTGTTCCTACTTTCATGTTAGAACAAATATCATTTCCTTGGAGAAAAAGTGAAGTTATTGAAGTGATTTCGAGGACCTTCAATGTTGAATTTGAGTTTGCCGCTCAGAGGCTTGAACGTTGGTTATTGCAAAAAGAGAGTTTTGTATTCTATGAGCGTGTTTTCAACCCCATTCGCTATTACCAGATTGAAGCTATCAATCAAAAAAAATAAACAAGAGGTGTTTTACAGTGTCCATTCTCGCAAAACGTTTAAAGAATTTAAGGCTACAAAAAAAGCTTTCATTGATAGAGATTTCCCGTAAAGTGAACCTGAGTCGGGATGCTTTAGAAGCCTATGAACAAGGTAAAAGAATTCCTGATATTTCTCACGTGATAAAGCTGACTGAATTCTATGAGGTTTCTTTATGCTATCTCATAGGCAAAACAGACAACCCTACTGAAATCATTGACATTTCCGATGAATTTGAAGGCTTTCATATCAATGGAATCCAAGATTTATCGGAAGAAGAAATAACGAAGATTGCTCTTATGGCCAGTGATGACTCTCTTTATATGGAATGGTATCTCGCCAATACAGAAACTGAAGAACCAAATAACTTTATAAAGGACTGATAATATGCTTTCTGAATTTGAAATGAAAAGAGCAGAAAAGTTGAGACAAAAGGCGTTAAAAAATCCTGTTAAACATGAATTAATTAGAATTCCAGTTTTCGAGAGAGTATACATGAAAGATGGTGAACTTTACGGGGAATTAGTTGGTGATAGAACACCACGAAAAGTAAGCGAATGTACTGTTGAATCTCGACTACCTAAGAGAGATTAATTTTTTTACCTTCAAACAGAACATATATTCCTGATAAAACTAAATCTGAGGTCAATGACTACATCTTTGTATTCCACTCATATGATTTTGGAAGCTCAGAAAGGCTATTTGTAGCCTCTTATGACTTGAATGCTACAGAAGATTATCAAACACTTAAACATAACAGTAAAGCCAGGAGGAGGAGAGTACCGTGGCACTAATTAAGAAATATGACACAGCTAAAGGCGAGCGCTGGATGATTATCATAGAAAATGGAAAGGATCCTCAAACCGGTGCTCGCCGGCGTGTTGTAAAACGTGGATTTCTAAAGCAAAAAGAGGCAAAAGAAGCAGCAAAGGAATTAGAGTACCAGTTGGGAATTAGACAATTAAACACTAAAGGCAATATCACATTTGAGGAAATGGCTGAAGAATGGCTCGATACGTATAGCGAAACAGATGTAAAGATTAGTACCATTAGAGTCCGAAAACATGAAATTGGGCATTTAAATCGGTATTTTGCCAAGTACAAAATTAAAGACATTACGAAAAAGATGTATCAAAATGCCTTAAAGGATTTAAAGAAAAATAAAGAGTTGGCGCATAACACTATATCCGGCATACACGGTACCGGTCGAATGATTTTTAAAAGAGCTATGGAACAAGATTTGCTGCTTGTGGATCCAACAGAGTATGCCTTTATTCCAAAGGATAAAAAAACCGTTGAAGATATAGAAAATCAAAATGTGCAGGATAAATATTTGGAGAAACATGAACTTAAAGAGTTTTTGGAGACAGCAAAAAAACACGGGGAGATTGATGATTACGTCATATTTTTAACGCTCGCCTGGACAGGGCTTCGAGCTGGGGAATTAGTAGCTCTCAAATGGAAGGATATAGACTTTGACGAACAGACAATCAATATAACGAAAACATATTATAACCCCTCAAACAATACCAAAGCATATAAATTACTTCCACCGAAAACGGAGGGATCTATACGAAAGATTGACGTGGAAGAAGAAGTAATCAGTACTTTAAGAAAACATATGCTTAAACAAAAAGAAATTAAGCTGCAGGTAGGTAAGGATTACTATGATCAGGATTTTGTGTTTGGTAGACTAAATGCTCCTTATTTTGGCTATCCACACTTTATTAAGACCATTCAAAACCGTATGGAAAGTCTCCTGAAGAAAACACCTTCTATCCGGAAGCGTCTTACACCTCATTCCTTGCGTCATACCCATACTTCTCTTCTAGCAGAAGCTGGTGTGGAATTGCTTCAAATTATGGACCGACTGGGACACACAGAGGATGAAACCACTACACAGGTTTATTTGCACATCACGAAAGATCGAAAAAAAGAAGCTTCCCAAAGGTTCGGCGAACTCATGAGAAGCCTCGAAAAAGGATAAAAAAATCTATTAAGGCACCAAAACGGCACCAAAAATGAGGTGCCGTTTTGTTAAAAGCCTATATTATAAGGTTTTTAGGGCTGAATTACATCATGCCGCCCATGCCGCCCATGTCCGGCATACCCATGCCGCCACCAGCGTTTTCTTCTGGCTTGTCAGCAACGACTGCTTCAGTTGTTAAGAACATAGAAGCAACAGATGCTGCGTTTTGAAGCGCATAGCGAGTTACTTTCGTAGGGTCAACAATACCAGTGTCGATCATGTTTACCCACTCGCCAGTTGCTGCGTTGAAGCCGATGCCTACTTCTTCGCGTTTTAAGCGATCGACAACGACAGATCCTTCAAGGCCTGCGTTGAAGGCAATTTGGCGGATTGGCTCTTCAAGCGCACGAAGAACGATTTTCACACCAGTTGCTACATCGCCTTCTGTTTCCAATGCAGCTACTTTGTTATATACGTTTACAAGTGCTGTACCACCACCAGAAACGATTCCTTCTTCAACAGCTGCACGAGTAGCGTTCAATGCGTCTTCAATGCGAAGTTTGCGTTCTTTTAGTTCTGTTTCTGTCGCTGCTCCCACTTTGATCACAGCTACGCCGCCAGCTAATTTTGCTAAGCGCTCTTGTAATTTTTCGCGGTCGAATTCAGACGTTGTTTCGTCTAATTGAACGCGGATTTGGTTGACGCGGGCTTCGATTTGGGCAGAGTCTCCTGCTCCTTCAACGATCGTTGTGTTTTCTTTAGAAACAACTACTTTTGCTGCGCGTCCAAGTTGAGTGATATTTGCAGATTTAAGATCTAGACCTAAATCTTCAGTGATCACTTCACCGCCAGTTAATACAGCGATATCTTCAAGCATTGCTTTACGGCGATCGCCGAATCCAGGTGCTTTTACCGCTACAGCGTTGAATGTACCACGAAGTTTGTTCACTACGAGTGTAGCCAAAGCTTCGCCTTCTACGTCTTCAGCGATGATTAAAAGCGGTCTGCTTTGTTGAACTACTTGCTCAAGTACAGGAAGTACTTCTTGAATGCTTGCAATCTTCTTATCTGTGATTAAGATATATGGATTTTCAAGAACAGCTTCCATTTTATCAGAATCTGTTACCATATATGGAGAAGCGTAGCCGCGGTCGAATTGCATACCTTCTACTACGTCAAGCTCTGTAGTGAATCCTTTTGATTCTTCGATTGTGATAACGCCGTCGTTGCCAACGCGCTCCATCGCTTCGGCAATCAATTGGCCAACTTCTTCATCAGCAGATGAAATCGCTGCAACTTGTGCGATAGACTCTTTGCCCTCGATTGGCTTAGAGATTTCTTTTAATGCTTCCACAGCTGTTTGAACAGCAAGGTCCATTCCTTTACGCACGCCAACAGGGTTTGCGCCTGCTGTTACGTTTTTCAAGCCTTCGCTGATCATTGCTTGCGCAAGAACTGTCGCCGTAGTTGTACCGTCACCAGCTACGTCGTTTGTTTTGCTTGCTACTTCAGCAACAAGCTTCGCACCCATGTTTTCGAATGCATCTTCCAGTTCGATTTCTTTCGCGATTGTCACACCATCATTTGTGATAAGCGGTGAACCAAATTTTTTCTCAAGAACCACGTTGCGTCCTTTAGGTCCAAGAGTTACTTTTACGGCATCCGCCAGCTGATCTACCCCGCGAAGCATTGCGCGGCGTGCTTCTTCGCTAAATTTAATCTCTTTAGCCATATGAAAAACCTCCCTGATTATTTAAGTTATTTAAAATAGATAAGTATTTGTTAATTATTCACCTGTTACAGCAAGGATGTCGCTTTCACGAAGGATTAATAATTCTTTGCCTTCGTATTTCACCTCTGTACCAGCATATTTAGAGAAGATGATACGGTCGCCAACAGCTACTTCAAGCGCTACTCTTTCTCCGCTTTCAAGTACACGTCCGTTGCCGACTGCCACAATTTTCCCTTCTTGTGGTTTTTCTTTCGCTGAATCTGGCAATACAATGCCACTGGCTGTTTTTTCCTCTGATTCAACCAGCTCAATTACTACGCGATCACCTAGTGGTTTTAACAAGTGAAACAACCTCCTTGGAATATATGTAATGTTTTTATTTATTAGCACTCTCATATGAAGAGTGCTAACCCAATTAATATAATAAATAAAATGATTTTTTTTTGCAAGGGAGAAGTAATTTTTTTTACAAATCATTTTTTAAATGGGAGAAAATAGTGACAATCCCTTCCGTTTGAATGATCGTCTGTTTATTAGTAAAATACTCTTTAAGTACTATTAGATTTCAGCTTCTCAGGCTTTCCCTATGCTTGTATGATTATCTATTCCAGCGCCCAGTCGCTCAAAGTTCCAGCTGTGCGGCTGAACAGGCGCTTCCACTCTTAAAATAAAGGAGCTCTTTTCATTTGAAGAAGACATATGGTTATATTTTAATCGCTTATATTTTAATGCAGCTGTTGGGGCTGGTTGCTCCTCTGCTTTTATTTAAAGCAGGGCTTGCCCTTGGAGGTGATCCGCAAACGCTGAAAAATCTTATTCCCGGCTATTGGCTGGTGTTCAGCTTCATGGTCACCCTGATTATTGTATTGCTTCTCCTTCGGAAAGATACCAGAAACAGCCGTCTTGAACGGATGACTCCACTGCCGGTGGGACCTTCCATCTTTTGGGCAGTGGCGGGCATCTTTCTCGCCTTGTTTGGCCAGCGAATTGCCGTCGCTATCGAAACGGCTTTAGGAATTAACATGGGGTCCGAAAACACAGAAACGATTATTCATATTATTGAGCTTGTCCCATTGATGATGGTTGCCACTGCCATTTTCGGTCCGATTTTAGAGGAAATCGTTTTTAGAAAGATTATTTTTGGAAGCTTGTATGAGAAGTTTCCTTTCTGGCTATCCGCTTTGATCAGCTCCGTTATTTTTGCCCTTGCTCATGCTGAACCTGAACATGTCATTCTGTACTCATCGATGGGATTCACGTTTGCTTTTCTATATGTAAAAACAAAAAGACTGCTTGTTCCTATATTCGCCCATGTGGCTATGAATTCCTTGGTCATTGTCGTGCAATATTTTTATGCGGATGAATTAGAGCGGATGATGAAAGAAACGGAAAAAATACAAAGCTTTATTACTTGGCTTTTTTAGGCTTATAGCTTTAAAATTTGGAGGAATTTAATGAAACAATCACCGTTAACGACCGGGATTTTTTATCTTATTCTCGGCGCGTTCTTTACTTATTTAGCCATTCAAGATGTCAACACGGGGGGCTTTGGCTTTTTCACTTACTTGCTCATCTTGCTGGCAACGATGGATATTGGTTCCGGCATTCGCCTGCTCTTTATGTATTGGCGCTTGAAAAGCAACGAAAAAAAATAAGGCTGTTCTCTAAAAGGCTGACTTTCGCTCTTGCGGAAGTTCGGCTCTTTTTTTGGACAGCCTTATTTTATTCTGCATTTTCCGCTTCCAGTTCGGCCTGCAATGTTTTTTTATAGCTAATCTTTGAGATCCAAATGCTGATCTCATAAAGAATAACTAATGGAATCATCACGATAATCTGTGATATCACATCCGGCGGCGTAATAAGCCCTGCTACCACTAGCAGAACAAAGTAAGCATAGCGGCGAATTTGCGCAAGAAACATAGGTGTAATAATCCCCAGCCTTGTCAAAAACATTGTAACAACCGGCAGCTGAAACAAGATGCCGAATGGAAGTGTAATTTGAAATAAGAATTGAAAATACTCGTTAATGCCAATAACCTGCTCAATTTGCAAGTTTCCGGATAACTTCATCATGAAATGAATGATATACGGAAATAAAATAAAATAAGAAAAAGCAATTCCGGCGAGAAATAGCAGCAAGGATAACGGGATGTAGCTAAGCGTTACCTTTCTCTCTTTCTCAAGCAGTCCTGGGCTTACGAATGCCCACAACTGATAAAGAATCATAGGGCTAGTCAATACAAAAGCGATGACAAAAGCCATTTGAAAATAAATCTTTATAGGATCTGTCACACGGAAAGCGTTCATTGTTAATTCCTGCGCTTCGTCCGCATGCTGCAAATAGCGGATAATCGGCTCAGCCAGAAACAAACCGGCAATCATAGTGAGGAATAAGAAAGCGATTACTATAATGAGCCGTTTCCGCAACTCGCCAATGTGTTCATATATTGTCATGTCTTGTCGACTCATTGTCATTCATCCTAACCTTACTGAGGATCCTTCTTATCCTCTGGTTTATCGTCGTCCGCCAGCCCTTTCGTGGCATTCTTAAATTCTTTCAACGTGTCGCCTGCCGCGCGTCCAAGCTCAGGGAGTTTTTTCGGTCCGAAGATTAATATTGCTGCTCCAGCAATCAATATAATACTGCCTACACTTAATCCCATTTATGCAGCACCTCCTTTCCTCCATCATAACCGATTTTTCGGCATAATTCTATTCCGACTTTTCTTCCGAGACATCCGGATAATTCTTTAAAAAATAAACTAACGATTGCAGTTCAACAGCCAGATCAATGTGATGCACTCGAATCATTGGAGGAACGTTCAGTCTCGCAGGTGTGAAATTCAAGATGCCTTTAATATTGCATTCCACAAGACGGTCTGTAATGCCTTGGGCCACAGTAGAAGGAACCGTCAAAATAGCTACTGGTACCTCCTTTGATTGTAGTTTCTCTTCCAGATTATCCAGATGATAAATTGGAACATCCCCAATCGTCTTGCCTACTTTTCCCTCATCTACATCGAAGGCTATTTGTATTTTCGTATTGTTATTCTTCATAAAGTTATAATTCAAAAAAGCGGTTCCTAAATTTCCTACCCCAATAAGAGCTACATTTGTTATTTCATCTTGATCAAGTGTTTTGCGAAAGAACGACAATAAATAGCTGACATTATAGCCGTATCCCTTCTTACCAAGTGCTCCAAAATAAGAAAAATCGCGGCGAATCGTCGCCGAATCTACTTTTACTGCTTCGCTTAATTCTGCCGATGAGACCCGCTGCTTGCCAGAAGAATGCAGGTTTTGGATAAATCTGTAATACAATGGCAGACGCTTGGCCGTCGCCTGCGGAATCCTTAATGGATCATGGTTCATATTTATACCCCCAGCGCTTGCTGTTTCCAAACTGATAACCTTTCGATTCAATCACTCCTTCCATCATACAATATTTTGCACGGCTTGTCTTTCAACTTTATTTCCTTTCTATCGCCCAGAAAGGGTGAAAGAGAATTGCCCAGGCCTATAGAATCAGCTACACTAATAAGTAGAAAACTGAGGTGAGAAGAATGATTTTACTGCAAGTACAACAGCTTACAAAATACTTCGGCGCAGAGCTCATTTTGTCGAATATTAAACTTGAAGTACAAACAAGAGACCGGATCGCTCTAGTTGGTAGAAACGGAGCAGGAAAATCCACTCTTTTAAAAATAATCGCCGGTATCCTCTCTTATGATTCCGGAAATATCTTAAAGCCGAAAGATGCGACAATCGGCTATCTTGCTCAAAACACCGGGCTGGAATCTGATTTATCAATCATGGATGAAATGCTTTCCGTCTTCTCGCATTTGCGCAGCATGGAAAAGCAGCTGCGGCATCTGGAAGAGCGAATGGCGGATCCCGCTGTTTACGGAGATGCCAGCCAATATGAAAGAGTCACCAAGGAATATGATTTGCTGCAAAATGAATTTAAAGAGTCCGGCGGCTATCAGTTCGAAGCAGATATCCGTTCGGTTTTGCATGGCTTGAACTTTCATGATTTTGACTATGAAACGAAAATCTCTACTTTAAGTGGCGGCCAAAAAACGAGGCTCGCACTGGGAAAGCTATTATTGACAAAACCCGACATTCTTATTTTGGACGAGCCGACGAACCATTTAGACATTGATACACTTTCCTGGCTGGAACAATATTTGCAGGGCTACAACGGCGCTATTTTGATCGTGTCCCATGACCGTTACTTCCTTGATAAAGTTGTAAACCAAGTATACGAAATCTCTCGGCAGCACATTAAAAAATTTCATGGGAATTACAGTAACTATTTAGAACAGAAGGCCGAACAATACGAAAAAGATATGAAGCTGTTTGAAAAGCAACAGGAGCAGGTAGCGAAGCTGGAAGACTTCATCCAGCGCAATATTGCCCGGGCTTCGACAACAAAAAGAGCCCAAAGCCGCCGCAAGCAGCTTGAACGGATGGAACGGATGGAACGTCCGGATGGCGATGAAAAATCGGCCAATATTATGTTTCAAATTGAAAAACAGAGCGGCAATGAAGTGTTAAAAGTAAACAATCTTGCTATTGGTTATGATGAAGAAAGAGTTGCCCAAAATCTCAATCTGTATATACAACGTGAAGAGAGCACGGCACTCGTCGGACCAAACGGTGCTGGTAAATCTACTTTTCTCAAAACAATTGTGGATAAACTGCGGCCATTAGCTGGAGAATTTTCTCTCGGTGCTAACGTATTCATTGGCTATTATGATCAGGAACAGGCCAACTTAACTTCTAATAAAACCGTATTAAACGAATTATGGGATGACTACCCTTCCAGTGATGAGAAAGAAATACGTACAGTGCTCGGCAACTTCCTCTTTTCAGGAGATGACGTTCTAAAGCCGGTTCATGCATTAAGCGGTGGCGAAAAAGCACGGCTGGCTCTTGCCAAGCTCATGATGCAAAAAGCTAATTTTCTTATTTTGGACGAGCCAACCAACCACCTTGATCTAGATAGCAAAGAAGTGTTAGAAAATGCGTTGATTGATTATCCTGGGACGCTTTTATTCGTTTCCCATGACCGATATTTCATCAATCGTATTGCCTCAAAAGTCATTGAAATGTCCGATAATGGCATGACTGAGTATCTTGGGGATTATGATTATTATGTCGCGAAAAAACAAGAGCAAAAAGAGCTGGCTGAATTGGAAAAATCCTCTTTGCCAATCGTTGAAGAAGTCGTACCGTCTGATTCATCCAACTACCATATAGATAAAGAGCAAAAGAAAAAAGAGCGTCAGAAACGCCGACGTATTGAAGAAATAGAAGAAAGAATTGAAAGCCTAGAAGCAGAGCTCGAAGAAGCCGAAGACTTGCTTTGCCAGCCAGAAATCTTTCAGGATCATGAAAAGTCATTGGAACTTCAGAAAAAAACCGAAGCTTGTCAAACAGAAATTGAGCAGCTTATGCAAGAGTGGGAAACTCTTCATGAGTAGGCTCTAATCCATTGGCTGCTGTGACGTTTATACACAGACTTACCCACAAACTAACATGCCGGTTTTCTTGATTCCTAATTACTTTTACACATTATCCACAAAAATAATCGATTTTATCCACAAAACACACAAGCTTTCCAGCAGTTTAAAAAGGACTTTTCCACAGAATAACCTTTTTATACACATGTTATTCACAGCTTGTGAACAAGTAAAAAGGACTGTTTTTCCATTAGGGCGTTACTAGTGGAAAAACAGTCCTTTCTTTTTATTTTATTATTGTTCGATATCCAGTCCTGGATAGCCATTCATCGCCAAATCTTCAAATTTTCCCTGCTCATATAGAATGGTTCCCGCAGCGGCAATCATAGCTGCATTATCGGTACAAAGACTTAACGGCGGAATAATCAGTTCGATATCCTCGAGTTCGGCAAACTGTTCTTCCAAGGCCTTTCTCAACCCTCTATTCGCAGCAACCCCGCCGGCTAGCAGTACTTGCTTCACTTTATATTCCTTTGCTGCTCTTATGGTTTTCGCTGTTAAAACTTCGATCACGCTTTGCTGAAAGCTAGCAGCTACATCTTCCGGTCTCAATTCTTGTCTTCGTTGTTCTGCATTGTGGAGAGTGTTGATAACTGCTGATTTTAGACCGCTGAAACTAAAATCATATGACCCTTCTTCGAGCCAGGCTCTAGGAAAATCAATAACTGGCTCTCCTTCAGCAGCAAGACGATCAATGTGAGGACCGCCTGGATAAGGCAAGTTCAATGTTCGAGCTACTTTATCATATGCTTCTCCTGCCGCATCATCACGCGTTTCACCGATTACTTGAAAACTGCCGTGCTCTTCCATAAGTACCAACTCAGTATGCCCACCCGACACAACGAGAGACAGCAGCGGAAAAGCAAATTCTTTTATCAGACGATTGGCGTAAATATGGCCAGCTATGTGATGAACACCTATAAGTGGCAGCTGATGGGCAAAGGCTAACGCTTTAGCCGCGTTGACTCCCACCAAAAGAGCCCCCACAAGACCCGGTCCTTTAGTAACGGCAATGGCATCGAGGTCTTGAAAAGCCATATCGGCTTGACGCAATGTTTCCTCGAGGACCAATGTAATTTGCTCTACATGATGCCGGGACGCAATTTCAGGAACAACTCCGCCAAAGCGTTTGTGACTTTCAATTTGCGAAGAAACAACATTAGATACGATTTCCCGGCCATTCTTTATGATGGCTGCTGCCGTTTCGTCACAGCTTGTTTCTAATCCTAATATATAAATATCTTTTTTCATTATAAATTCACCCACATTACTAATGCGTCTTCCTGATTGTCAGAATAATAATTTTTTCTAATCCCACCTGGCTGGAAGCCCAGCTTTTTGTATAAATTTTGAGCAGATTCGTTGCTTACACGTACTTCTAAAGACATGATAGACGCTCCCCTCTTTCTGGCAGTGTTCATTACAGCGACGAGTAGCTTCTCCCCCCACCCTCTGCCACGAAACTCCGGGAGGATAGCGATATTGGTAACTTGCGATTCATCCAGTACGAGCCACATTCCACAGTAACCTATGATTTGGCCTTCATATTCAACCACGTGATACACAGCAAAATAATTATTCGTTAGCTCATTGAAAAAAGATTCTTTCGTCCAAGGTGCTGTAAAACTAACTTTTTCAACTTCATATACCCTATCCACATCGTCCACAGTCATCAGCCGAATATCAATTTCACTCATTTCATTTCTCCGCCCTTTGCTGTTCCAGCCACTTCGTTTCCGCCTCTGCCAAACGAATGTAGTTGGGAACAAAAGAATGCAGATCAGCTGCAGGTTCATGCAAGCCGAGGCGGGCAAGATCAGATGGCCGCGGTGAAGAAGCATACTCTCCTTTCAGCAACGCTTGGTCTGCTAATACTTCCCGTATGGCCTCTTCGTGCAGACGAACATCCTGACCGATAAAGAGGACTTCCTCATTTAGTTCCTTCAGTTGGTTACACCAATCTTTGAGGGCGAGATTCTGATCTTCCTCGACAACGGCTAGCTTTCCATTTTCAAAACGGTATAATCCGGTGTACACTCTGCCCCGTCTCGCATCAAAAACAGGTGAAATATAAGAAGGATAAAAATAGGCAGAAGCTGCTAGAGCCGCTAGACTGGATACTCCTGCAAGAGGAATATTTAACGACCAAGCCAGAGTTTTTGCGATGGTTACTCCAATGCGTACGCCTGTGTAGGAGCCTGGCCCCTTGGCCACAATGATTTTATCTAGATCTGCCGGTTTTACTTCGCATTCCTTCATTAAAGCTTCAATGGCCGGCATGACCCGTAATGAATGATTCTTATTTAAATTTGTCATGTATTCACCGATGACCTGCTCATTCTCTGAAAGAGACACGCCCAGTGTATAAGTAGATGTATCAATTGCCAGCACTTTCATTTCACTAACTCCTCACTCACCCTAACATACTTGTCACCTTTTGGTTCCAGAGAGATTTCACGTTCATTGTTCCCTTTATGAGAAATAACAACCTTTAAATATTGTTCAGGAAGCTGCTGTTCAATTAAATGAGCCCACTCAACTACACACACGCCATCTCCGTAGAAGTACTCATCGAACCCCAAATCTTCCTCCTCATCAGTTAACCGGTACACATCCATATGGTAAAGAGGCAGACGGCCTTTATATTCTTTTATAATAGTGAAGGTTGGGCTATTTACATTACGCTTAATGCCTAATCCCTTTGCCAAGCCTTGTGTAAAAGTTGTTTTCCCAGCCCCTAAATCGCCTTCTAACAAAAGTACAGAACCCGGTTCCAATAAATGAGCCAGCTTCTCTGCAAAAGACTGGGTTTGTTCAGCACTTTGTGTGGAAAGTCTCAGTCTGTCCATAAAAAGTCTCCCTTGTCGCATATAATATGTAGTCGTAAAAAAACCTTAGGAAACATTAATCCTAAGGTAGTTTGCTGAGTATAGTATATCTTAAATCGCTGTATAAAAAAAGAAACGAAACAAAGTTTCGCTTAGTTGTAAAAGCTTATAACAAAATGGCGGTCCGGACGGGACTCGAACCCGCGACCTCCTGCGTGACAGGCAGGCATTCTAACCAACTGAACTACCG
>NZ_JBIQDP010000025.1:0-74063 GCF_045370945.1 Pseudobacillus sp. 179-B 2D1 NHS | reverse complement strand
ATGATGTTGTCTCATTACCAGCAAACGAAAAACCTGCTCGTCAGCTACAGCGAGGATGCCCTTGGATTCTTCTAATAGAGTCCCTATACTTCATCGCTTCGACATGGTAGGTAAAGCATGCATCCTATATATCAGGATGATTGAAAAATGTTTTTTTGAATAGCTTAAAAGCAGATGGCAGAAATTCTGCCATCTGCTTTTATTTTTCATTTAGGTAATAGCGGATTTGTCGTTTGGATAATCCAAGTCGGGCAGCCGCTTGTTCACGATTGCCGGCTGTTTCTTTTAAAACATTATGAATGATTGCTGCTGCTGTTTTTTTCTCCATATTTTTCATTTGCCTAATTAGCTCGTTCAGCTGCATTGGATCTTCTCTCTTATATACGTGTTCGACTTTACTGGCAAATTGGCGCCATTCATCAAGAAAATTGGCTGGTGCAACCTGTACGGGCACCGACGCGGATTGATGCTGGCCGTTCACCTTTCCCGGCAACAAATCGGGAGTGATGTTCATGCCATCATTTGATAAAGCGGCAGTGCGCCGGATTACGTTGGAAAGCTCTCTCATATTGCCGGGCCAATCATATTCAACCATTCGATCAATCGTTTCCTTGGCAAATACTATTTTTGCATTTAGTTGTTCAATGAGCGATTGAATAAGAAGGGGAATGTCTTCTCGCCGTTCTCTGAGTGGCGGAATGATGAGCTTTACTACATCAAGACGGTATAATAAATCTTCGCGAAAAGATCCTTGCCGAACGGCTTCCTCCAAATTAACGTGTGAAGCGGCAATAATGCGTGCTGATGTTCGCTTTGGAATCGTACCACCGATTTTCATAAACTCACCCGTTTCCAGAACGCGCAATAGCTTTACTTGAGTAGCAGGGGTTGCTTCTGCAATCTCATCAAGAAATAAAGTCCCTGAAGAGGCAGCTTCGAAGTAGCCAATCCGATCTGCGGTCGCGCCGGTGAAGGCTCCCTTTACATGGCCGAATAGTTCGCTTTCAAGCAGCGATTCAGAGATAGCCCCACAGTTAATACCGATAAATGGGTTTTCCTTGCGTTCGCTTGCCGCATGCAGATAATTTGCAAGCACCTCTTTTCCAGTGCCTGTCTCGCCTTCTATTAAAATGGTAATATCTTTCGAAGCGATTTTATAAGCGAACTCATATAATTGATGCATCTTAGAATTTGTGCCCAGAAAATAGCCGAGCTGCCGGGCGAGAACCGCATAATCTGCTTCTTCGTTATTTTTGGGAGAACTGTCGGTCAGCCGCTCGGCAAGCTGCTCAATCGCTGTAATGTCCTCAAAGGGTTTTTCGATAAAGTCCGCTGCTCCGTTTTTAATCGCGTCTACAGCTGTTTTGACTGTACCGTAGCCAGTCATAATAACACAGGCACATTGAGGAGCTTTCAATTTTAATGATTGTAGAATTTCAAGGCCATTGCGATCGGGAAGACGAACATCGATAAAAGCAAGCTGAAAAACAGAATAATCATCAAGTTGATCAAAGCAATCGCCGTTTTCTACATGTGTTGTTCTGTATCCTTTTAATTCAAACAATCTTGCTAAAAACCGGGCAACTTCCCATTCATCTTCAACGATTAAAATATGTTTCATCTATTCACAGCCTTTCACTTAAAAGAGGGATAGCTAATGTGAATGTAGTTTGATATGAATTTGAACTTTCGACTAAGAGGCGTCCCCCGTGTGACTTGGCAATGCCAAAGCTGACAGGCAGCCCAAGGCCGGTTCCGCTGTTTGCCGCTTTCGTAGTAAAAAACGGGTGGAAAATATCGTTTATTATTTCTGGAGCAATTCCTGTACCATTATCCGTAACGGTCAGAAAAGCAGAGTGATGATCGCTCTTTGTTTCAACGATAATCTTTCTTTTTCTGCCTTTTACATCTTGAAGCGCATCTTTAGCATTAATGAGTAAATTCACGGCTACTTGACTTAACTGTTGTAAATTTCCGTTGATGAGAGGCAGAGAAGAAGAAAGGTTGATGTCCAATTGAATGTTCTGTTTCTCAATTTGTCGGCGTGTTAAACTAAGCGCTTCTTCTACTGACTGGTTTAAAGAGCAAGGCTTAAAGGAAAACTCCTCCTGCCGGGAAAAAGCAAGCAAGCTGCGGATGATTGTCCGACATCGCTTCCCGCAAAGATCGATATCATCAAGCAGTGGCCTTATCTTTTCATTTATATCATTCATGCGAAGAAGCAGCTGTGTATTGCCGATAATGGCTGTTAAGGGATTATTAAGCTCATGAGCAACTCCTGCTGCCATTTCACCGATCGCTGCCAGCTGACCGGAATGAAGGAGTTGGGCTTCCATTTGCCGTTTTTCTGTAACATCTTTAATATAGAGAATAACAGCATGGAGAGTAGAGTCTTCAACAAAAAGAGGGTAGCAGGAACAATCATAAAACTTATTTTGAAGCCGCAGTTCAGCATAATGCGGCTTTTTGAACTTAATGGTTTCTTCAAATGGATTTCGAGAGGATCGGGCGGCTTCTTTTATGAATGGCCGAATGTCTCCATGGGAATCCAGCGGCCAGGAAGAAGCTGCATCATTTTTGGATAAAACGGTTCCATTTGGTGAGATAACTAAAATGGCGTCAGAGACTGCACGAAAGGTTTCTTCCCATTGCTGTTTGCTTGCAAAGACTTCCTCATACAGCCGGGCGTTTTCCACGCATACAGCAATTTGTCCAGCTAAATGCAGAAAGAAAGCTTGATCCTTCTCATCATATGAAAAGGGAACAAGAGAGCCCAGGGAGAGTACGCCAATAATTTTCCCCCGGCTTGTTAATGGAAATAAAAAAACAGAGTGAAGATGGAGATGTTGAAAAGCTTCTTTTTCAAAAAAGTCGGAGTCATCGTCCTGTTGATAAATGCGTTCTCGCCCAGTTACAAATACGTCGTTATATAAAGAGTGCTCTTTAGGAAAGGAAGTCTCTTTTTTTAGATAGAATGAGTCTTCGGGAAAGATATAGGACAGACGAAGTTCATAACCGTCAAAGAGGGCGAGGCTCACCCGTTTGATAGGATAGATGCTTTGGAGTTTTTTCAGCGTATTCTCCAGCATTTCTTGAACGGACATATTGATATTGAAGCTTCTCATCACTTCATTCATGATTTCAAGCTGGCTATTTCGTTTCTTTAATTCTTCCACTGTTGTCTTTAGCTCTGTATAATAGTTTTGTTTTGAGGATCGGACCCCTGTTAATAGTTCAATCATATCTTGTTTTTTCATCTTAATCACCTATAAGGCTTTGTAGAGAAGTGCAGCTACTTCTTCTGCCGTAATGTCTCTAGGATTTGTAATCATACAAGCATCTGACAAGGCTGTTTCGCTTATTTCAGGGATGGACGATTCTGCAAATCCCATTTCCGTTAATGTGAGCGGGGCGCCAATATCAATGGAAAGTTTCTTAATAAAGTTGATCGCTTTTTCCCCGGCTGCTGAAGAGGGAAGCGATTGGACATCTTCGCCCATAAGCGCAGCGATTTCTTTGAATTTATCAGGCGAAGCCAGCAAGTTAAATTCCATCACATGAGGAAGCAATACAGCATTGATATCGCCGTGTAAGAAAGGATAGCGGCCGCCGATTGCATGGGCCATCGCGTGGACAGCACCGAGAATAGCGTTAGAAAAAGCAAGGCCCGCATGCAAGCTAGCCATCGCCATTCGTTCTTTCGCCTCCTTGTTGTATTTAGAAGCAACAGAGGGGCGTAAGTAACGGCACGACAGAGCCAATGCATTTTTGGCATGAACATCTGTGAGCGGGGTAGCTGCGATGCTGACGAAAGACTCAATGGCATGGGTGATGACATCCAGACCAGTAGAAGCGGTCAGACGGGCGCTTTTTGTAGCGAGCACATCTGGGTCAACAATAGCGATGTCAGGAACAAGTGACTTAGAGACAATCGTCATTTTTTTCTGTTGTTCTGTATCAACTATAACAGAAAATTGCGATACTTCTGAACCCGATCCTGCCGTTGTGGAAACCATTACTAGCGGCGGGAGGGGAGAGGAAATCTGGTCTACTCCTTCATAATCGCGGATATGACCGCCATTTGTTGCAAGAATCGCAGCTGCTTTTGCAGTATCAATCGCGCTGCCTCCTCCTACTCCAATGAGAGCATCACATTCATTTTCAAGATAGGCGAGGGCACAGGCTTCTGCTTCTATATCTTTTGGATTTACGCTGACATGGGAAAAGACAACAGAAGAAAGCCCTGCTTCTTGGCAGCTTTTTTCTACCAGCTCGGACCATCCAGCTTGGATGACACCTTGATCAGTTACAATCAGGGCGCGTTTTGCCCCGAGACGAATGCAGCTTTCTCCCGTCTGCTGGATTGAGCCGCTTCCGAAAATTACTTCAGGCATCACAAACTTATACATAAGGACACCGCCTTTTATTTCATCTACTTTTTTATTGTATCATTACACATGGAAATTTTTATATAATAAAAAAGCTTATTCAACAAAAACGGTTGAATAAGCTTTTTTTCGTTAACATTATTTATATACTTTTACACGCTCGCTTAGCGGCTGGAATTCTTTCTCACCAGCAGGTGCTACTGGTTTGCCGAAAGGCATTTGTGCATGCAGTTTCCAAGAAGCGGGAACATTCCACTCATTGCGTACTTTTTCATCAATTAAAGGCTGATAATGCTGAAGAGTAGCTCCTAAACCTTCTTGCTCAAGAGCGGTCCAAACGATATATTGGAGCATACCAGATGATTGCAAAGAATATTCCGGGAATTTATCGCTATATGTCGGGAACTGTTCTTGAAGGCCTCTGATCACTTCTTCCTCTTCAAAGAAAAGAACTGTGCCGGAGCCAGCTTTGAACATCTCCATTTTTTCTTCGGTTGGGCCAAAATCTTTGGCAGGAACGATTTCGCGTAATGTTTCTTTTGTTAAATCCCATAGCTTATCATGTTGTTCGCCGAACAAAACAATGACACGACCAGATTGAGAGTTAAAAGCAGTAGGTGCATATTTTACCGCAAACTCAACGACTTCCTGAACGCGTTCATTAGATACTGGCTGTTCTTTACTGATTGCATAGATAGAGCGTCTTTCCTCTACTGCAGTATAAAAGTCTTTTGCCATAGTAATTTCCCTCTTTCTGCAAATGGTTTTACCGCCTTTAAAGGCAGTATGTGTGTTAGTTGAAGAAGTTATCCTCATTTAATAAAATCTCGATTGTATTGAAAAATCATTTTGTTACATTTCGTAACTAAATATAAAATAAAAATAAAGAGATGTCAAGTAACTTTGTTTATTAAAGTAAAGAGATTTCCTTTTAAAGAAAAAGGGGTATAATAAGTATATAAAGAGGTGAAGACGATGAGTGATTTTCAGCTTTGCCCCAAATTTGAAAAGGGGATGCAGATGCTCGGAAAGAGATGGACAGGATTAATCATTAATCAGCTTCTCTCGGGTCCACAGCGATTTTCACGAATAAAAGCCGAACTGCCAATCAGCGGAAAATTGCTGACAGAGCGTTTAAAGGAAATGGAAGAAGAAGAACTCGTCACAAGAAAAGTATACGCAGAAGTACCTGTACGTGTAGAATATGAATTGACGGAGAAAGGAAAAGCCCTGAAGCCGGTTATGAAGGAAATTTCAAAATGGGCAGAAGAATGGGTTGAAATAACGGAAAAAAATTAAGCGCCTCCTGGTTTAAAAATAAGCAAGGGTGGAAAAGAAAGATTGTTGTATTTTTAAACTAAAGGAGCTTACAAATGACACAGGACCAGCAGCAGTTTCTCTTAGCCATGCGAGAAGCCTATGAAGCAGCACAACAACAAGATACGAAACTAAATGATGTACTCAGATTAATTGAAGAAAAAGTCGGCTTTATCATTGCGTCCAATCAATAAAAAAAGCCCGTTCAACGCACGCGATTCTTTTGGAAAAAGAGTCGGGCTTTGGACGAGCTTTTTTGGTCTTTCTGTCCAGTTATTGAGCAGGAAGAGCGAAGCCGTTAGGCCTCTTTTTTTCATGTATTATGCTGGATAAGTAGATGGGTAACAGAATGGCTAATTACCGTGCTTGCTATCATGCGCCAGCTTGTTTGATCAATAGGCTCCATTAAACATGAAGGTTGTTTTTTAATAGCTGATTGGCGTGGAAGCGGCGTCTATAGCGAAACTCAATCATCAAATATAGCAGAGCTTATCAATAAAAAGGCCTCCTGTTATTTAAACCGGAGGCATGACATTAAAGTAAAGTTTTTTTAATTGTCGTAATGCAAGTCCTCCGTGGAGTCGCTTAAAGCGACAGCGGAATTCGCGACTTCCTGGGATGCATGTTCAATTTCATCAACAATACGGTTAAGTTGAGCCATTTCGCCTTCAATCCGATGGTTTTGTTCTTTTGTATTTGCAATCAGTTCCAATAGCTCGTTGAAATCTTCATCGGTTTTTCCCATACTATCCATGCCTTTTACGACTAACTCATTCACTTTGTCAACGGACTGGCTCATCTGGCCAATCAAGCTATTCGTCTTCATAATATGATCGGATACATTTGTAGTGGATGTTTTTGTTTGGTCAGATAGTTTGCGAATTTCTTCTGCTACTACGGCAAAGCCTTTGCCGTATTCACCGGCACGTGCCGCTTCAATAGAAGCATTCAGTGCTAGCAAGTTAGTCTGTCCGGCAATGTTGCCGACGATGGTAATAACTTCTGTAATACTGGATGCAATATGATTCAATTCAGCAGAAAAAGTCTGGATATCGGAGACTGCTGCCTGGATATCTGTTAGCTTCTCGCCTTGGTCTTTCAGCATTCTCTGTCCTCGAACAGAATGATTAGCAGATTCATCAGCGAGGGTCATGCCATCTTTTGAAAGTTGTAAGATAGCATCTGACTTCATGCTAAGTTCCCGCAGTGATGCACTTGTTTCTTGCGAAATAGCTGCAAGCTCCTGGGAAATAGAATGAGCGCTAGCAATCATCGTTTCTCTCTTTTGCTGGACTATGAGGCGGAGCCGTTCCTCTTCTTTCTCATAGGCTTCCAGAACAAGCTGTTGCTCAAGGTTTAACAGCTTAGATACGGAGGTAATGGCCTCAATTTTTTCGTCGACCGTTTTATCCGTCTCAGAGATGAGTGCGATAAGCGAGTTGAATAGCTCCTGAAAAGCGGACATGTACCATTTTGTTTTCAGGCCGATACGCACGTGTACATAAGCAATCTTAAGTCGCTTCTGGATAAACTCCTCATCTATTTCACCATTAAATAGCTCTTGAATGTGCTGTCTTAGTGTTTTCTTCAATCGGTCAACACTGCTGTGTTCTTTTATGATATTCAGCAGGTTGGGTTGTTTGCCAATAGCATCGTAAAATGCTGTCACAATATCATCGAGGTGTTCCTCCACAAGCGGCTGAAGTGATTTTACGACCGTTAAATCTTGTATAGATAAGTTGATCATGTCTAGTTGATTCATCAGGCTGCCTTCAGGGCGCACAGATAGACGTCCGACTGCTGAGAAAGTTGAAGCTGTTTCGCTCTCGGCCGTTCTTTTTGGTTTTATTCTGAAAAATTTCATATCCCCACTCCTATATCCCTATCCTTTTCAATGATAGAGTCCCATGGCTCTTTAAAATACATTGCTTCTTGTCTTTCATATCGGAAGTTTACAAAAATTGTTTATAGAGAAGAAAAAAATGTTGTGTCTTTTTATTGATGTAAAGAACATTCGTCTTTATATAGACCTGCGTGCATACGGTATAAAGAGGAGAAAGGAGAATGTGGAATGAAAATTAGAGAGTTCTTAACAAACCCTTATATTATCGCTGTACTAGGTGTGTGGTTTTCTACTTCTTTTATTATTATTTTTTATATGAATTGGACATTTGCCGGGGTGGCGCTTCTAGGCACCTTCTGTTTCTTCTTATATATTTCAGCTGTTTACCGGTTCGTGCTCTACAAAGGTGCTCCTTGGTTTGAGAGACGAGAGGATGATCTCTTTATGTCGCTTTGGTATGCATGGCCTGTCTATGTTCTTGCCTCTCTTACTATTTTCCTATTATCAGATGAATTATGGGCACTTGCTTTTGCTGCAGGAGGAGCAGCGGGAATACTGGTTGGTGAGTTCCGCCATGTCAGTTTAGCGGAAAAAGGAGAAAAAGAACCGATGAAAGTACAGGTACAATGATGAGGAGTTGAAGAGCTATTTAAATTGGTCTCCTAGATGGAGCTTTCTTTAATCAAATTCAGGATTTGCTGATAAGTTTAAGCACATGAACCCCCTTCATGAAGGAAGGGGGCAATAGATTATTGAAGGGAGCTGGCTAATCCAGGCTTTCTTCCTTGCATAGGATTTGTCTTTTCAAAAGCAAAGCCAACGTTTAATATGGTTTCTTCTTTTAATGCCGGCCCAATAATCTGCAGTCCGGCGGGCATGCCAGCCACAAGGCCGCAAGGAACAGTAAGGGCGGGAAGGCCGGTTAAGTTTCCGGGTCCTGTAAAGCGGATGATATGGTCAATCAAATCTACTTTTTCACCATTTAAGTCTGCAAAATCTTCCCCAATATTTGGCGAAATAATAGGCAATGTTGGGGTAATGAATACGTCTACTTTTTCAAATGCTTGTTGAAATTCCAATTTAATTTGACGTCGTAGCTGCTGAGCTCGCAAGTAATCCACGGCTGCAGGCAGTTCTCCCAGCTCAAGTAGTAAGCGAATATCTGCCCCAAAGTCCTCCGGTCGTTCTAAAAGGTTTCGATGATGGATCGTGGCTGCTTCCGATAAAATGGTGATCATTTCTGCATATTCTGCGTATCTTAATGAAGAAATGCTCACTTCTTCTACTTTTGCCCCTTGATCGACTAAGGATTGAATCCCAGCTCGTACAAGCTTTTCTACCTTGGAATCAACATTTTTAAAGAAGAATTCCTCATTTACACCAATGACAAGACCTTTTACATCGCCGGTTAACATTTCTGTATATCGGCTGACAGGTGCGTGAATAGAGGTAGGATCGTTTGGATCACATCCAGAAATAATCTCTAGCAACCCTGCCGCATCTTTAACTGTTTTTGTCATGGGGCCAATGTGGTCAAGAGACCAGGAGAGCGGGAAGCATCCATATTTGCTTACTCTGCCGTGTGTGGGCTTTAATCCTACAACTCCACAAGCGGAAGAGGGAATACGAATGGAACCGGCTGTGTCTGTCCCAAGGGTAGCAGTAGTCATATCCGCTGCAACAGCAGCACCGGAACCGCCGCTGGAACCTCCCGGGATTTTTTCTAAATCCCACGGATTACGACAGGCGCCATAATGTGGATTATTATTTGTGATTCCCCATGCGTATTCATGCATATTTAATTTTCCGGTAAAAACAATCCCGGCTTCTTTCATCTTGCTAATAACGGTGGCGTCGAAATTGGGAATAAAGTCTTTATGAATTTTTGAAGCCATAGTCGTTCTTTCGTTTTGGACATATAGATTATCTTTAACGGCCATCGGAATGCCATGGTACATGCCGCGATAATTTCCGTTAGCTATTTCTTTATCCATATAGCGGGCAGTTTCTTCCGCTTTCTCGCGAGTAAAGCTGATGTATGCATTAATTGTTTTATTTTGGGATTCAGCATGATCCAGAACAGCTTTTGTTAATTCAAGAGAAGAAATCTTTCTATTTTCAATCAATGGTGCCAATTCTTCCACTGATTTTGTAATAAGGTCTTTACTCAATATGATCACCTCCGGGAATATTGCGAAGAGAAATATCATAGTCGTCTAAAGACGCACTGTCCGTTTCAGCTTTCATTTGCTCGATGGCCTGCCAACGTGATTCAAGAAGGGTAAGATGCTCCTCGGTTACGCGCACCCCTTGGTTTTCTAATCTTTCACGTACGGATAATTTCATTGCAAACCCTCTCCTTTTCCTTAAGTACAAAGAATGATTCATTCATCAATTGATAAGTATGCAAACCCCATCCACGAGTTCCGTTTTTATGATGTGGAGTAAAATCCTCCTTTCTGGCTCTTTTAACTGCAATTTTTATGCCACTATCAAAATCTGTAAGAGATGGAGAAAGTGCTTATAAGAATGTTGTAAAATAAGACAATTTTATTCCAAATATTCAGAAATTAATTGTATGATAAAGAGAAAGAAAGCTTGTCCGATTTTGAGACAGCTTTCCTAAAATGGGACAAGGGGATGGGGATGACGTGTATAGTAAAGTTGGATTGTTGTTTTCATTAACAGGAACGACTTCCATCACAGAGAAATGGCAATGTGAAGTAGCAAGGCTGGCGATCCAAGAGTATGATAACGGGGAGCACACTATAGAGACTGTTGTGCGTGATATTTGTTCAGATCCGTTAAAGAGTGCTCAGGAAGCGGAGCAACTTGCTAAAGAGGGAGTAAAAATCTTTATTGGGTGTTATACATCAGCCTGTCGAAAAGCGATTTTGCCTATTCTAGAAACATACGATTGTCTACTTGTCTATCCTACTTTATATGAAGGACGTGAATGCCATCCGCATGTCTTTTATACCGGAGAAGTACCTAATCAGCAAGTTCACACACTTTTAGATTATTTAACAAACCAGTATGGAAATCGAGTATATTGTATCGGCACAGATTATATTTATCCCCGTGAAACAAATGAGCAAGTTCAAACATACTTGTATGAGCGGGAGGGAATGGTGGTTGGAGAGCGGTATGTTCCTTTCGGGCAGCAAAAATTTTATGATATTTTAGAAGATATTCACTTAAAGAAGCCTGATGCTATTTTTTCTACACTTGTCGGAAAAAGTATCATTTCTTTTTATCAGGATTATAAACGGATGGGATTCAATCCCGAAGAAATCCCTATTTTCAGTCCAATTACAAAGGAAACAGAAATTGCAGCGATGGGGAGTGAATACGGAGCCGGGCATTACGGTTCGGCAAGCTATTTCCAATCTCTCTCCAATGCATTAAACACAGAATTCGTTAATAAATTTCACCGATTTGCTGGAGGGAAGCAAGTTATTTCTTCTGTAATGTTTAATACTTACTTAGGCACTAGATTAGTGATTGACAGTATCTGCAAAGTAAAGAGTGAAGATCACCGCCGCATTCTATACGACTTAAGCGGCCAAACATTCGACACAGCATGCGGCAAAATCGTAGTAGATGCAGATCACCGGCATTTAGCACGTCCGGTGAAAATTGCCAAAGCGCTATCAAACGGTCAATTTGATATCGTTTGGGACTCAGAAGAAAACATTCCACCCAAACCTTTTAAGCTTAAAACTATGGAGTCTGATCGGGTAAATGAAATTGTCCTTGAAGCGTGGGGGAGAATTAGTGAAGAGGCTTTGTTGGTTTTATCACAGCGAGGGAAAATCTTATATATGAGTAAGAAAGCAATCGAACTAACGGAATTTCGCGAAGGACAAACTCTTACTAAGAGTGCCCTTCAACATCTACGGCAGTGTTTCCAAGTCAACAGCTATGAAACCAATGACCAACATTTATATTTATTAAAGCGTAAGACAAAACAAGTTTCTATAGATTCACCATTTTCATTTGGCCGTGTTCAGACATGGAGTGAAAATTACCGACAAGAATTAGAAGTGGCCAGGCTGGCATCCCAATCTGTTGCCAACGTGTTAATTCTCGGAGAGACGGGCACAGGAAAAGAAGTGATCGCTCAAATGATCCATGAGCAAAGCGATCGTAATCATGGCCCTTTCATCCCTATAAATACAGGGCTGCTGCCTAAGGATTTGGTTGCTAGTGAATTGTTTGGCTTTGCTGATGGAGCGTTTACCGGCGCGAAAAAAGGTGGAGCGGTTGGTAAGTTCGAAGCTGCTCACGGCGGCACACTGTTTTTAGATGAAATCGGTGACATGCCGTTAGAATTGCAAGTGGTTTTACTGAGGGCGCTAGAAACAAAGAAAATTGTGCGTTTGGGAGAGACGAAGGAAAGGGCTGTGGATGTGAGAATTATTGCTGCGACCCATCGGAATCTTGCGGAGGAAATAGCATACAATGGTTCTTTTCGCTCTGATCTTTTTTACCGATTAAACGTTTTATCTGTTATGATCCCGCCGCTAAGAGAGCGTTCAGAAGATATCGAGCATCTTTGTCAGCAACTCTTGCAGGAGTTTACCGTATTATATGGGCAGGGCCCGAGCCAAGTAAGTAAAGAGGCTTTGCAAGTATTCATTCAATATCATTGGCCGGGAAACATACGAGAGTTGAAGAATGTATTAGAACGAGCGTTCTTGCTTGCTGGCAAGGAGAATCAGCAAATCGAAACGATACATTTGCCGAATGTATTAATGGGATATTACCATCGGAAAGAGCATAGACCAAAATCTATTAAAAATTATGAGAAGAAGCTTATTGAACAAGCCTTGCTTGAAACAAAAACAGTAACGGAAGCATCTGAACGGCTTGGAATCGCCCGCAGCACGCTGTATAGGAAAATAAAAGAATTTGATTTGACGATTTAATAAGCGTAAAAAGAACCGAAACGATGCTTCCTTCGGTTCTTTTTCTTGTCTAATTAAATGAAGCAGAGTGAAGTGTAAGTTAGCAGGTGTTTCTCGCTAATATTTGAACATTTATTAACAAGGACACCCATTAATCTTAAAAAGCCTCCCCGTATATCGTATTGGGAGGCTGGCCAATTAGACAGATTGTAGAAAGTCAATCACTTGTTCTGGGGATTTTGCGTGGGCACTGTGAAGGTGAGCCTGCTTTTCGCCATTTTTAAAAATTAAAAGGCTCGGAATGCCCATGACATCATATTTTTCAGCTGTTTCAGGAAATTCGTCACGGTCAATTTCATACCAGTCATATTGATCGTATTTAGCGATGATATCGTCGATGAACATATCCATGCGGCGGCAGTCGGGACACCAGCCAGCTGTAAATTTCATAATAACAGGTTTTTCTTGTGAAATTAATTGCTGAAATTGATCTTTGCTTTGTACTCTTTCCATTTCTCATTCTCCTTCAGTTTTCATTCTGTCTTCCATTGTATGACGTACGGCGGTCAGAGACAAATAAAACATTTCAATTTCTTTAAGCTTTCGTTAAATGAGAGTGATTCGGGCTGGCTTTTCCTATAATAAGAAAGAGCGTCTACAAGTGAGAGGAGCAGCACGATGCATTTATCCTACGGAATTACGGGATTTTATGAAAGCGGAGAAAATCCTCCGCCGCGAAATAACGGCAAATTATTTAAGCAGATGTGTACTGAAGCGGCACAAGAACTGGCTGCCGAAATGATCGCCTTTCATAAGCCGAGAGTCGACACTAATTTTTTTGAAGCGGTTCTGGACAATGGGGAAAAGCGCCTGCACATATTGATGAACGCACACTACCCGATTGTTGCTTTTGCAGCTTCGGTGTCATTTAAACATATTATTTTTTACGATGAGCCAGCAGTAAGCGGAATATTTAAAGGCTTTTACATTTGCGAAGCGAAAGAGCTTAACCAATTGTTAAAAATAACAACCCAGCCTATATTTTCGATTGAGCAAGAGAACGATTTGAATAAGGCGGAAATGGGGCAAATTATTCACTGGCAGCCGCGCACCATAGGAGAGCTGGTATTCAATTACTGGAGTTAGCAAAATTGGAGAGTGAAAAGTGTTTCATTTTATTTCCAGAAGATTTTCTTCTTATTAGCTGATGTTAAACTGTTGTGAAATCGCACTTTAACGTTATAATGTAAGATGTGTAATTTTATAAGAAAGAGGCATCTTTTCATGACTTCTCCAAACCAAAACTCCAGCCGTATTGATTACGGATTAATTTTGATATTGTTAATGATGTTTATAACGAGTTGTGTTGCGATTTATAGTGCCCAGACAACGGGACAGTATGACAGTAACTTTGTAATGAAGCAAATTGTTTATTATATGGTCGGCATTGCCATTATTTTAGTGGTTGTCCGATTTGACTCCGACCAGCTAATGGGGATGTCCTGGTATCTATATGGACTTGGTATTGCCTTGCTCGCTTTTTTGATTGTAGCGCCTTCCAGCATTGCGCCCGTTATTAATGGGGCAAAAAGCTGGTACCAGCTGCCGGGTCTTTCTTTACAGCCATCCGAATTTATTAAAGTATTTTTAATTTTAACACTTTCCCGTGTGCTCATTGTTCATCATCAGAAGAACCCGGTAAAAACCATTCAATCGGACTTCTGGCTTCTGATTAAGCTTGGACTTGTTACAGCTTTTCCGCTGTTGCTCGTCATGCAACAGCCTGACCTCGGAACGTCACTTGTATTCTTATCTATCTTGCTCGGCATGATTTTCGTTTCCGGAATTACGTGGAAAATCTTATTGCCGTTGTTTGGGTCTGCCGCTGCAATTATAACGGGTATTTTCTATCTGGTACTGTGGCATCCGCTTATTTTAGAAAAATACCTTGGCGTCAAGCAATATCAGTTCGGACGCGTTTATTCGTGGCTTGATCCATACACGTATGAAAGTTCGACAGGATTCCATTTAACAAGGTCATTGCTGGCGATCGGTTCCGGACAAACGATGGGGAAAGGTTTCGGTTATCGGGAAGTTTATCTTCCGGAAAGCCATACCGACTTTATTTTTAGTATTATCGGCGAAGAATACGGCTTTATTGGTGCGAGTATTGTCGTCAGTCTTTTCTTCCTGCTAATCTATCATATTACCAAACTCGCTTTAAGTACGAAGATACCGTACTATACGTATCTGTGTGCCGGAGTCATTGCGATGATTACCTTCCATGCCTTCCAAAACATTGGCATGACGATTGGACTTTTGCCGATCACTGGTATCCCGCTTCCATTCATTAGCTATGGGGGAAGCTCGTTAATGGGAAATATGTTTGCTATCAGTTTGATTTTTTCTATGACCTTCAATGAGCGTCACTATATGTTCTCTTCAGACAGATAATAATATATCCGAAAAGACTGATCCAAAGACAGGGAGCCCTGTCCGGATCAGTCTTTTTTGTCGTTTAGTTATGTATAAACAAGGTGCGGGATGCTGAGACTAAGATATGTAAATTTTAAAAGGAATTAACAGGACACCAGGCTGATAAATGTTTGATTAATTATTAACAGAGATTAGGTGAAAGGATGCAACGTTCAGCTAAAGCACTTGACACAATTCGCTGGTTATCAAGAAAGCTGAAGCCAAATTCAGATTTTGTAGAGAAAAACATGAAAATTGAAAGAAAAGAGGCTACGCTTTTATTTATTAAAACAGTCGTAGACAGTAATGAGCTGCAAAAGCTGATTATTAAGCCTTTTTTTGAAATGGATTCAGAAGCTCATTATGAGGCATACTTACAATCACTTCCTAGCCAGCAGGAAGTCACTTCCAGGGAAAACTTAATGATCGAGTTAACCAAAGGCAGTGTGCTTGTTGCTGTAAGCGGTCAGCTGCTCTTATTTGACGTCAAGAAGGTCAATACAAACAATATTCTTGAAGCTGCTATTGAAACTACCACACAAGGGCCACAATATGCATTTAGTGAAGATATACAAACGAATGTCAATCTTATTCGGCAGCGGTACCATGAGCCGACGCTCACAGTGGAAATGCTTGAAGTCGGATCTAAATCTCATCAGGCACTGGCTTTAATATACGACAGAGAAACAGTTAGTGAGAGAATGCTGGATAATATCAGACAGAACTTGAAGGAACTAAAAGAACCCATCATTCAATCAACAGTAGAATTAAAAAGAATGATGAACAAAAAAAAGTATGCCTTGTTTCCAAAAATGATGGTGACAGAACGAACAGACCGAGTTGTCTATAACTTGTCTGGCGGCAAAATAGTCATCCTTCTCGATGGAGATCCATTTGCCATTATTGCTCCATGTGTTTTTTTCGACTTTTTATCAGCAATGGATGACAACTATTACCCGTACTTCGTAGTGAAATTTTTAAAAGGAATCCGTTATTTGGGAATGTTTCTTTCTTTGGTGTTGCCTGGTTTATATGTGGCGGTCACTTCATACAATCCAGAGATTTTCCGTGTGCAGCTTGCCATGTCTGTAGCTGGCAGCCGGGTAGGGGTTCCTTATCCGTCCTTTGTTGAGGTATTGTTTATGCTCATTATTATGGAATTGCTGATTGAAGCGAGTGTCCGGCTGCCAAAAGTAATTAGTGGAACGGCGACCACTGTTGGCGGCTTAATTTTGGGGACAGCTGCAACAGAAGCGGCTTTGGTTTCCAATATTATGATCATTATTATCTCCGCGGTGGCCATTTCCAACTTTGCCATTCCGATTAATGAGATGAACACGGCTGTAAGGGTAATGAAGTATGTTTTGCTCGCCATTGCAACCGTTTCAGGAGTAGCCGGATTGACATTGGGAGTTGTCGGCTTGGTGATGTATTTAACGCATGTCAACAGCTTTGGCGAGCCTTATTTAAAATTATTTGTGCAGAAAAAAGCGAATGAAAATGAAGGGATATAAATATGAATCGTTATTTTTATTACTTGCTTGCTGTTAATATGGTTGCTCATATTATTACTTCTGTCCCGATGGTACTTTTCGAGGCAAGAAAGGAAGGAGCCATCGTGTCGATGATTCTTTCTCTCGGTGCAGGAAGCTTGGTTATGTACTGGATGACGAGGATATTTAATCGCTTTCCCGGTAAAGGCTATCCCGAGTTGTTAAAAGAATACACTAGTAAATGGATTGCCAAGCCTCTTCTCTTCTGTACGGTGCTCGTCTGGTTTACAGCGGGTTTAATTACCCTTATTACTTATTCGCAATTGCTAAAGCGATTTTTAAACCCCGACATGCCAATTATGGGTATCATTTCCATGATGTTGGTGTTTGTTTCCTTCGGTATATTGATGAATTCCAAAAGCGTGTTGTATACCGTGGAGGTTGTCTTTCTTATCAGCATTCCCTTTACGATTTTTATTTTTGCGAAAATGTATGTAGATAAAGGGATGAATTGGGACTTCGTGAGAGAAGCGATGATGTATATCGAACATATGCCAGATTACCCGGCATTTGCTGCGGCTGTATATGTAGTTTTAGGACCGGCGAATTTAATTATTTTCAATCGGGTGTTTACTAATAAACAAACGATGTCGTGGAAGCAACTGCTGGTTATAGTCATAACCGGAATATTCGCTTTGTTTACTTCTTATTTCATTCCAATTGGATTCCAGGGGTTCAAGAATATTGATCTTCTTGTCCATCCCTGGTTCCTTACAGCTGACTCTATTCGGATGAAGTTTGGATTTATCGAGCGCGTTCTTTTTATGTTCGCCCTATTAAGCTTATCGATTGCCTTTTTAAGTATACTCATTCATTGGCATGTCGCCATAGAGTTACTCAAAAATATTATTTGGTTTAAGAAATTGCAATGGAAAGGTTACAATCTTACTCCTTGGCTGTTTGTGGCTGTTTTTTGGGTTTGCAGTCTGATTGTTATTCCTTATTTAACGGAATTCCAACTGTATACGTATACAGAATACGCGCTTGACTTGGTCTTTCCTTTTATCTTTGTCCTATTGCTTAGTCTTCTGTGGATAAGAAGGAGGGCGAAGGCATGAGCAGAAAAACACTTTTTCTTGTTATTTCTATGCTTGCCTGTCTGGCAATCTTATCGGGGTGTGGATTTAAAGACATTGATAAGAGGGGGTTTGTTGTTGCGGTTGGTGTAGATGGGACAAAAGACAAAAAGAAACCCTATCGTATTACCTTAAAGTTAGTAGTGCCGACAGGAGCATTCAAGCAAGCTCCAAAACCAACGTATGATTATTTGTCTATCGAGTCCGCTACTCTGGCAGAAGGGGTTCGAATGTTAAAAACACATACCGATAAAGAATTGGACTTTTCGCATGCAAAAGTAATTCTCTTAGGAAAAAACATCCTTGAACATGACGCGAGACAAACATTTGATATTTTCTTAAGAAGAAGAGATTTTCAGGGAATTGCCTGGGTAGCGGTCGGCGACCCTTCAGCGGAAAAAGTTTTAAAAACAAATCCGACTACTGACGTGCCGGGCTCCAACGCCTTGTTCAACATCTTCTCTGATGAAGGGACAGAAAGCGTCTATATTGTGACAACCTACGTGTACGACTTTGCCCGCCGGCTATTTGAGACTGGTCTTGATCCGATTTTGCCGATTATTCGAGCAACAGATAAGGGGCAAGAATATCGAACGAACGAGACCATTGTTTTCAAGGAGGGCAGGAAAAAGGTAAAGTTAACCCCAGAAAAAACGAAATACTACAACCTTATATCGGGCAGGGAGGAAAGGGCAGACATTGTTGTAAAAAAGAAGGGAGTGCATATTACGATTGCAGCTGGCAAAGTACAGGCAAAGTATAAAATACTGACACCCGCCAATCAAGCACCTGTTTTAAAAATGACCGTGGATATTGACGGGATCATAGAAGAATCACAACATCCCGTACCGCCTGAAAAGCTAAGCCTTTACAGTAAATACGCGAGCGAGGCAGTGAAGAGGCGAGCGCTTCATCTCCTGGAATTCTTGCAAGAAAATGAGGTGGATCCTTTAGGATTTGGTCTTCGTTATAAGGCTACAAGGCTTCATAACCGAGATCTTGAAGCAGAATGGCAACGGATTTATCCGCGGCTAAAATTTGATGTAGAGGCTAAAGTGACGATAAAAAGCACCGGGGTTATTAAATAAAAATCCAGCCAGGAAAACGTGTGGCTGGATTTTTCATTTAGTGTTAATGTACGTCGTTACTGCGAATGATAAGAACGTCACATTTAGCTGTGCGGGTAATACGCTCAGAAACACTCCCGAGGAAAAGACGTTCTACTCCGTGAATGCCGGTTGCTCCACAAATAATCAAATCCGCTTCCACCTGATCGGCAATCTGATTTGGAATCAATGACTTTGGCGAGCCGACTTCCATTACTGTATAAACTTTCGGAGCGCCTGCTGCTTCTGCTGCTTGCTTGCACCTAGCGAGAAGCTCCTGCCCTTGTTTTTCATTATAATCAGGAATAGAAGCATGGGCCAGTGCTTCCACTGAAGCGAAATAGCCATTATCAACAATATGTACAATATGAAGGGAGGACTCGTTACGCTTGGCAATTTCTATCGCTTTTTGAAGCCCTTGTTCTGCTTCATCCGAACCGTCTACTGCAATTAAAATATTTTTATAATTCATCGTTATTCTTCCTCCTTTTCTTTATTGTACCTAATCGATGGAAGAGAATCAGTAGAAAATAGACAAGATTTGCGAATAATTTCCAAACAAATAGAAAATATATAGCATTTCAGAGCATTTTGAATGAAATTGTTCAATCAGTCAGCAAGCATAAGAGATCCATTTTAAGAAATATGAATAAAAGCCTTTTTAGTGACGGGGTTAGCGGAAGAACATCTGCGGGTTAGTATAGAAATTGCCCTGGGCGAGTCAGTTTTTCGTACAGGGCAGTTTCTGAGTGAGAATAAGCTGTTAGCTAAAGAAGCAGAATAAACTGCATCATGTGATGAATGAAAAAAGATACAGATGACGAATATACGAACATGAGCGGCTTCACTAAATGATAAAGTAAGCAAGGATGGATAAGCAAACAGAGGTAAGGACCATAGCGATTAAAGGCCTGAACGCTTTTGTACGTAAGTCCCGCAGATTCACATTTAACCCGAGACCCACCATAGCTGCTGTCAGAAGCCAAGTTGTCATATTAGCTACTCCGTTCATTGTCTCGTCTGAAACGTGAATAGAGTGGCCGAGAATATAGCTCCCAAAAAGGCTCATCACAAGAAATCCAATTAAAAACCACGGGAATTCCACTTTTGCTTCGGAGTGATTCTCCGCTGATTTGCGCTTCATCAAATACATAGCAATAAAGCATAACGGAACGAGTAGAAAGACACGCCCCAATTTGGCGAGCAAGGCCATAGCTAACCCTTCTTGGCCGGCCAGTGCTCCTGCTAAGGCTACATGGGCAATTTCATGCAGGCTGATGCCTGACCAGATGCCATAGTCAACCGCTGATAAAGGAAGAAACGGCCGTAAGATGGTATAGGCAATAGCAAATATTGTGCCGACCAATGCAATGATTCCGACACTAATGGCCGTATCGTCATCGTCTGATTTGACGATAGGAGCCACCGCTGCAATAGCAGCTGCTCCGCAAACACCCGTACCGACACCGAGAAGGAGAGAAATCATTTGATCAGCTTTAAGCAATTTAGCGATTCCTAACGTTAAGAAGATAGCAAAAATGATGACTCCCGCATCCCGTACGAGCAGCCCAAGACCCTCATGCAGAACCATACTAATATTTAGTTTCAATCCATATAAAATAATTGCCAGTCTTAGCAGTCTTTTAGAGGAGAAAGCAATACCGGAACGAATGACTTCTGGATATCCGAGTAATTGCCGATACGCAACAGCAATTATGATAGCGCAGGCTAACTGGCCGACATGATCAAACCCAGGCACCTGAGCTAATAAGTATCCCAGCAAAGCAATCAGAAACGTAAAGGAGATCCCGCCGATCCATGGAAGAAGAAAAGCTGTCTTGCCCTTTGGCTGGACAAGCTTTTTTTTGAGTTGAACATTCTGCATAGACATTTCAATCCCTCCACAAAAATAGATTGTAATTTTATCTTAAAGGATGATTTGCTATAAGAAAAATAAATCATTATGATAGTGATAATAAGCAAAATGCATAATAAAATGAGAAAGGAGAAACATATGTATGGATCAACTTTTGCTTGTTTTTATTACAGTGGCAGAAAAAAAGAATTTTTCTCGGGCAGCAGAGGAATTGCATATGACGCAGCCAGCGATCAGCCAGTGCATCCAAGCGCTTGAGCGTGCAGTTGGATCGCGGCTGTTAGATCGCACGAATAAATATGTCCGCTTAAATAAAGCAGGGGAGATCGTTTACCATCACGCGAAGGAAATCACAGGGTTATATACTAAAATGAAGTGTTTAGTAGACGATTTAACGAACAAGGCAAGCGGGGAGTTATCGATAGGGGCCAGTTATTCATTTGGTGAATATGTGCTGCCTCATATTATTGCTTATTTGAGTAAGTATTATCCGCTCATTAAGCCAGCTATTAAGATTGGCAATACAAAGGAAATTGAACATTTAGTCGCCAGGCATCAATTAGATGTTGGGATTGTAGAAGGAGAATTCAAGCATGAAAGGCTGAATTTTGAACCATTCGCTGAAGACAAAATGTATGTGGTGGCCGCTGCTCAACATAAACTCGCTCGTAGAAAGTCCATTAAGCTGGCCGAGTTAGAGAAGGAGACATGGATTGTTCGAGAAAAGGGATCAGGTACACGGGAAGCAACAGAAAAAATGTTTCAGCTATTTGAACAACCGCCTGAACAATTAATGGAGTTTGGCAGCACACAAATTATAAAAGAATCCGTTGAAGCCGGTTTGGGCATCTCATTGTTGTCACAATGGGCAATCAGAAAAGAAGCAATGGCTGGTTCACTTGTCATTTTAAAAGTAAAAGAAGCGCCGGTAAAAAGAAAATTTTCCTTAGTGACAACAACGGACCCATTCCAGCCGAAGGTCGTTGAAATCTTGAGCCAGTTGCTACGAGAGGATTTAGCCAATGCTATCCCAAAGGTAGAGATATAACCATTCGAATAGGGGAAAAGGGCGGCCGTCTTATTGTTTGGGCCGCCCTTTTGAGGATAGGAAAGCCGCTAGCTTTCCAAGTATCGATATAATGTGGATTTGCTAATCCCTGTTTCTTCCTTTATATCACTTAGGCTATATTTTTTGCTTTGATACATTCGGATAGCCTTCTTGACATTTTCATCCGGCTTTCTCGGTCTCCCGGTTGCAATCCCTTTTTGCCTCGCTTCATGGACACCGCTTTTAGTCTTTTCGCTTATCACATCACTTTGAAACTCAACAAGGTGCTTAACAATATCACTGAACCGGTAGCCGCTTTCGTGGCTAGTATCAATTTCCTCTTTTAGTGATTGAATAAATGCTCCCTTCATCTCCAATGTCTCCAAGAGCTCAACTAAATGGCGAGTGGAGTCAGCTAATGCAAAAAGTTTTGCCACGATAATTTTATCTCCGGGATGAAGTTCCTTAATCATCTGCTCAAGGGCCTTTCTCTTTTTGGCAGATGAATGTTCTTCTTTAATGATTTTTTCACATGACCAGTCTGCTAAAAGCTGTGCTTGGCTGTCGCAATTTTGATCTTCATAATATGGCCTCATATATCCGATTAACATAACGATTCCCCTAACTAGTGTAAAAGTTTCAGGCTGTTTACCTGAGAGTATGTAAAGTAACTTTTGCCTGCATTTTTACTTCCTCTATAACCAGGTTGGTGTGCAAAAAAAGGCACCAAAAGGGTTCCTTTTTGGGAAGAAAGATGATAGACTGTTTTTTGTTCCTATCGGCCCGGCTTTCATGAGAGTGAAAAGCCAAAACATCCTACTATAAATGAGGGGTAAAACAAGATGATAGAAAAAATAAAAAAAGATTGGTTTTCTAATATAAGAGCAGATGTTCTTGCCGGTATCGTTGTGGCATTAGCGCTTATTCCAGAGGCGATTGCTTTCTCCATTATCGCTGGAGTGGATCCGATGATAGGACTATATGCTTCCTTTACGATGGCTGTTGTTATCTCATTTGCTGGCGGCCGTCCGGCTATGATTTCAGCAGCAACTGGGGCCATGGCGCTATTAATGGGGCCGCTCGTGAGAGAATACGGGCTTAATTATTTGCTGGCCGCCACGATTTTGACAGGTATCATTCAGATATTATTTGGTGTATTTAAAATCGCGAGGCTCATGAAGTTTATTCCACGAGCCGTGATGATCGGATTTGTTAATGCGCTGGCTATTTTAATTTTTATGGCCCAAGTGCCGAATTTCATTGGCATTTCAACTCTAACGTATATTTTTGTTGCTATTACTTTAGTTATTGTGTATGTTGTTCCTCGATTTGTCAAAATCATTCCGGCACCATTAATCGCGATCCTCGTTTTGACGGTGGCAGCTATTTATACACAAGCAGATGTGCGAACAGTAGGAGACTTGGGAAACATTAGTCAACAACTGCCGCAGTTTCTCATTCCAGATGTGCCTTTCACATTTGAAACATTCGCTATTATCTTTCCTTATTCTATTGCTCTTGCCATCGTTGGCCTACTCGAATCATTGTTAACTGCTTCGATTGTTGATGATATGACAGGAACCGAAAGCAGCAAAAATCGGGAAGCGAGAGGCCAGGGAGTAGCCAATATTGTAACAGGCTTCTTTGGCGGAATGGCTGGCTGTGCGATGATTGGCCAGTCTGTTATCAATGTCAAATCAGGCGGCCGCGGCCGGTTATCTACTTTAGTGGCAGGATCATTTTTAATGTTTCTAATTATAGTATTAGGGGATCTTGTTGTACAGATTCCGATGCCGGTCCTTGTGGGAATTATGATTATGGTATCTGTCGGAACGTTTGATTGGTCATCGTTCTCTTACTTAAGGAAAGCACCGAAAACAGATGCAGTTGTGATGCTCGTCACTGTGGCGATTGTTGTTACAACTCATGACTTATCTAAGGGAGTAATTGCTGGAGTGATCTTAAGCGCAATCTTTTTTACAGCTAAAATCTCTAAAATAAAAATCAATAAACAAGCAGAAAAAGAGCATACATTGTTTACAGTGGAAGGTCAATTATTCTTTGCCTCTGCGGATAACTTTGTAGATATTTTTGATTTTACGGTGGAGAATAAAAAGATTGTCATTGATTTTTCAGGTGCTCATATTTGGGATGACTCCGCCGTTGGAGCAATTGATAAGGTCATGATGAAATACAATGAGAGAAATAATAAAGTGGCGATTAAAGGATTGAACTCGTCCAGTCAAAGAATCGTTGACAAGCTAGCTGTACACAAAAACGCTAGATTAATGCCTCATTAATTTAGCGAATGAGGTGACAATATGTATAAAAAGATTTTACTAGCTGCAGATGGGTCAGAGAATTCCCTGCGAGCAGCGCGGGAAGCTGCTACAATTGCTTTCCTCGTAAAAGATTGCAAAATTGAGGTTGTTTATGTGGCTGACTATTCAAAATCAAAAAGCGCTATCCTTCATTCCCAAGGAAAAGAAGAGCTGGAGCTCTCCCGGCGGGAAAAGCTTCGTCAGGTGGAAAAAGAATTACAATCACAGCATATAGCGTATGAAGTGAAAATTTTGCATGGAGAGCCAGGACCCGTTATTGTTGAATATGCAAATAAAGAGAACTTTGACCTCGTCATTATTGGCAGCCGCGGGCTTAATTCATTCCAAGAGATGGTGTTAGGTAGCGTCAGTCATAAAGTCATGAAAAGAGTAAATTGCCCGGCATTAATCGTCAAATAGTTTCCCTGTTTAAACAGCTTGCTTGAAGAGTGGCTATTCTCCAAGCAAGCTATTTTATTTGCATAAAAGAGAAAGAAGAGTAACGAATGAAAAAGTGAAGCATTGTACATAGAAGTATATTGTTATAAGCTAATGAGAAAATTGGTAGCCTGTTAAAAAGCCGCTGGTTTGAAGGGGGCAAGCGAAAAAATTGGAGAGAATCAAGCGAGTGGAAAATAATCTGGACTTAACATTATAGATACCTATTCGAGAAGGAGTTATGTAAGTGATAAAAGCAATAGTTTTATTTATTTTAGCAGGTGTAGCTGAAATCGGGGGAGGATATTTAATATGGCAGTGGCTGCGCGAAGGGCGTCCAGGATGGTTCGGTTTTCTCGGGGGAACAGCGCTGTTTTTATATGGAATAATTGCGACTTGGCAACTGTTTCCTAGCTTCGGTCGAGTATATGCTGCCTATGGTGGAATATTTGTGGTATTAAGTCTGTTATGGGGCTGGTGGATAGATAAGAAAACGCCGGATTCCTTTGATTGGATTGGCGGTTTGATTTGCCTAGCGGGTGTAATTGTAATTTTATGGCCGCGTGGCTGACACAAACCGTTCGTTTAAAGCACCTCTCCTCTGGGAACAGTAATGAATAGAACATGACCTAAAAGAGGAAGGGAGAATAAACAGTGGCTAGAAAAGAACCGCATGAGAAAATGACGGATAAAAGCAATGGGCTAAGCAACACACAAGAGGTGCTGTACCAGAGTGAATTTAACCGTGCAGACGCTGCAAACAAAGAGAAAAATAAGAAAAATAAGAAGTAAAACGAGTGGAGCTGTTTTGAAAGTCAGTGTGATGCTGATCTTCGAAACAGCTCTTTATTTGTGATAGCTCCCTTGCGCTACGTTCGTTTGAATGTAAGAGCGCCATAAATTTTTCAAGGGGAAGCGATCTTAAGCTCTGATGGCTTCAAAAATTATTCATAGAAGGGGCTCTAGAAAAAGTGTTAAACTAAATTAAAACGTTACTAAACAGGAAATTAAAAATGGAGGGCTTCAAGGTGAGCTCATTGCTATTCACTTCCATCGTCTTTCTTTGCCTCGGGTTGCCCATTGCCAGCCTTGTTATTTTACTTTTACTTGGATTTTTTGAGAGGGAATTTGACTATTTACAGCTGGAGAATAAACAGATTCGTATGGAGAAGGAACTGCAAAGCATGGAATATTTGCAGTTGAGCCAGCAAATTCAGCCTCACTTTCTGTTCAACTCTTTGAATGCGATGTTGTCGCTCGGGCGTTTAGGACGAACAAAAGATATAGTGGAGGCGATGGAGCAATTTTCTCAATTTTTGCGCTACAAATATATCGAGAAAGATGCGCTCGTCTCATTTGAAAAGGAACTAGAATACACCAATCACTATTTGTCTGTACAGAAGATTAGATTTGGTGAAAAGTTAAGTGTTGAATTTGATCTTGATGACCGAGCCTTGCCAACTTATCTTCCGCCCTATATGCTGCAAACATTTGTAGAAAATGCTTTTAAACATGGCCTTGAAAAAAAGGCAGGGGAGAAGACATTGTTGATTCGCTTAAAAAGAGAAGGAAGCTGGGTCGTCCTAACGGTCATAGATAATGGCCCAGAAACGATGGTAAAGACCCATGAACAGAAAGGAATCGGCTTGGATAATATAAGGAAGCGCCTTCGCTTATTATTTGATTTACATACAGATGTCAACATAAGGAGATATCAAGACAGAACCGTTGTGACTGCGCAGTGGCCATATACACCAGGGGGGAGAGCATGAACATATTACTGGTAGATGATGAACCGTTAGAATTAGAGTAATTGGCGTTTCTCATTGGTGAAAGGTATCCGCTATGGTCGGTTTTTACAGCAGAAGACGCCGCTCAAGCGAGGAAAGTTTTAATCAGCCAATCTATCCATTTGGCTTTAGTCGATATTCATATGCCGGGAGAATCAGGACTTGATCTTTGCGCATATATACGCAACGAACACGAGGCTGAATGCATATTAATCACAGCATTCCAAGAGTTTGATTATGCTAAGCAGGCGATCCGCTTGCAGGTGCTTGACTATATTGTTAAACCAGTGATCAGCAAAGAGCTTTATCATGTGTTGGATGCTTTCAAAGAAAAGCACCGTTACCTAGAAGGTTCACCGCCCATCCAAGAAGCGCTCGCTATTATTCATCAACATTATCAGACCAAGTTAAATTTATCTGAGTTGGCAGAGAGGATTCATGTAGCGCCAACCTACTTAAGTCGTAAATTCTCCGAAGAGCTAGGTGTCAGCTTTCAGGAATATCTGGTCAAGTATCGAATTGAAAAAGCCAAAAAGCTTTTAAAAGAGGAGCCTCATTGGAGCATGAGTAAAATTGCAGAAGAGACCGGGTTTTCGAGCCAAAACCACTTCAATTATACATTTAAAAAACTCGTCCATTTTTCGCCGAGGCAATACAAGGAGAGTTTGATCGATGATTGACTGGTATGTCATCTTATTTTTAGGGACAGCTATTGTGATGGCTAACATTGATCGGGTAGCTGAACATCAAAGTGCATGGGATTACCTTTCTACGGGGAAAGCTCTTGGCATTCAAAAAGGCACGGTTTTACTGTGGCTTTCTTTTTTTAGTAGCTGGGCTGTATGGTTGCCGATCTTTCTTACTTATCATTTTGGGATATTTATCGGGATAGCTCTTCTTGCAGGAACAATAATAGCCCTGTACTTCTTTTTAAAAGAGATAATAAAAAGAATTAGCCACCAGCTTGACCACAAATCAGGAATTTTGTCTTACTATCAAAAAAAGTTTTCTGCAAATGGGTATCGTTTCTTTCTATTATTAATGGTTATCGCAAATTTAGAAGGGGCGTTGCTGGAGCCAGCATTTGCAAATATTCTGCTGAATGAAGGCTTCGGGAAGAATGCTTTTTTCTTTATCATGTTGCTTTTTATGTTTGGCCTAATTATAGCAGGACTTGGCGGGATGACTACCATTTATAAGGCGGGAACGCAGCTTCTATGGATAAGCAGTGCATCGGTGATCCTTATTTCCCTGCTTCTTTACTTAGGGGAGGGCACAAATGCGATATTCAATGATTACAAAAGAGTGGCCCAATCATTGACCTATGAAAGAAAATGGCTATGGATAACAGCCTGTGTGATAGCTTTTGCCGGAAAGCTTTCTATGAACGTCTTCTTTTGGCAGGTTATTTCTTCAATTAAAGAGAAGCATTTAGCCTCCTCTATTAAGCTTTCCCTCTTTTGTTCAGCAGCTGTTCCTTTTTCGTTATGTTTGTATGCGGTTTATCTATTGGGAAAGGGGGTAACACCTACTTTTCCGGTGATTTTAAATAAGATAATGGAAGCTCACAATGAAGCCGCTTCTATACTGATGATTATTATTTGGCTAGTAGGTCTCGTACACTCTGTTGGTCTCTCTCTTTTCTCGGTGACAGCTATTTTTATTCATTGGATGGAAACGGCAGACAAACAGGTAACAACAAAGAAAATCTATTATTTTGCCATCGGGATAGCTGTTGCTTGTCTAAGTCTGCAAGTTCTCTTGCCAAGCTTCTTTTTTTGGTTTCTGTTCATGTATATCTTATTTTATTTATCTTTTTCTATCCCGCTATGGGCGTCTTTAAGAAAGAGCGGGCGTATAAATATCAGCGCTCCTTTGGCGATGGCTTTCATTTGGGCCGTAGGGGTTACTGTTTATACTCTGACGAAGAGTACGAGCCTTTCGCTTCAATGGGGGATTATTCTGGCCTTTACGTTGGGAGGAAGCATCTTTTTATCTAATTTTTCAGAAAAGGATAACTTTTCATAAAATATGGGCAAGATTTCGAAAATCAACCTCCTTCGCTTTTTTTATAATGAATAAAAAGGAGGATGACAATCGTGGCTGAAACACTTACACGTCAAAAGTATATTTATGAAATGAGTCATACACATGCGCCTGTTTTAAGAGTAGCCTCTGGCACAGAGGTAGTGATTGACACTTATGACTGTTTTCTTAATCAAATTACTTCTGCTGATACTGCATTCAATGCAATTGATTGGTCGCAAATTAATCCAGCGACAGGTCCTATTTATATAGAAGATGCAGAGCCGGGAGATATTTTGTCCGTGACAATCCATAAGATTGAGCTTGAAAAACAGGGAGTGATGGCAACGGGACCGCAATTAGGAACTATGGGTCACCGTATAGAAGAGTTTTCTGTGAAAGTGGTGCCGATTGAAAATGGAAAAGCCATTTTTAATAAAGATATAGCACTGCCTTTGAACCCGATGATTGGGGTCATCGGTGTGGCTCCTAAAGAGGGAGAGGTGCCCTGCGGAACACCAGGGGATCATGGAGGCAACATGGATACAACGTTAATCGCCGAGGGGGCAACGGTTTATTTTCCTGTTTTCCATCCAGGAGCTCTCTTTTCTTTGGGGGATGTCCATGCGGCTATGGGAGACGGAGAAGTTGGCGTATCAGGGATAGAAATTCCCGCAAAGGTCACAGTAACCTTACGAGTCATTAAAGGTTCATCGATCGAGACGCCCCTTGTTGAAAATGAGGAAGGAATTGCTTTTCTCGTTTCTAAAGAAACACTTGATGAAGCTGCTGATCAATCAGTAGAACACCTAGTTGATTATTTATTGCAACGTACAAGTATGAAGATTGACGAAGTGACGATGCTGTTAAGCGCGACTGGCCATGTGCAGGTAAGCCAGATTGTTGATCCGTTAAAAACAGCTCGTTGTTTTCTTTCTAAAGATATTTTGAAGAAGCTTGGCATCAAAGAAATTTTTCAGGAGGGATAAGGGATGGCACTTAAAGCGGCACAATCATCATTACCTCCAAACTCGGGTAAGCCAGGTCTGAAGCGTTCTTTGTCCTTTTGGGATTTATTGATTTACGGAATGGTTTTTATGGTCCCCATTGCGCCTTTTGGAATCTATGGTGTGGTGGCTCAAGGGTCGAATGGGATGGTGGCCCTTGCTTATCTAATCGGAATGGCTGGCATGATTTTTACTGCATTTAGTTATGCTCGCATGTCAGAAGCTTTTCCGATTGCCGGATCTGTCTATGCTTATGCCCAGCGAGGAATCAACGAATCGGTAGGATTTATCGCTGGCTGGCTCATTCTTCTAGATTACGTTTTCATTCCGTCTTTGCTCTATTTAGTCAGCGCAGCAGCCTTGAGCGATGTTGTTCCGCAAGTTCCGATGCTCGTATGGGTAGTAGCCTTTATTGCGATTAATACATTAATCAATATTTTAGGCATTGAATTCACCGCTAAGGCAAATAAAATTATTGTTGTGATTGAGTTGCTCATCTTAGCTATCTTTATCACAGTAGGTGTACTCGCTATTGTAAAAGGAGTCAACGGGGCGGAGTTCAACATTAAACCGCTTTACGATGAGAGTAAATTTAGTATGAGCGTAGTTATGGGGGCTGTTTCAATCGCCGTGTTGAGCTTTCTCGGCTTTGATGGTATTTCTACCCTTGCGGAAGAATCAAAAGAAGGAAGCAAGGCAATTGGCAAAGCATGTGTGTATGCTCTGTTAACCGTCGGCATTCTATTCATTATTCAAACATGGGTTGCAGCATTAATTTGGCCTGATTATGAAACATTTAAAAATCCGGACGTCGCTTTTTACCAAGTTGCCGAAGTTGTCGGCGGACCCTGGCTGAAAATGTTGACTTTGTTGGCCACAGTCTTTTCCTGGGGAATCGCCAATGCACTTGTGGCCCAAGCCGCCATTTCGCGCATTCTTTATAGCATGGCGCGTGACCGCAAGCTGCCGGTATTCTTAGCGAAAATTCACCCTAAATATAATACACCTTACACGAGCACCATAGTCATTGCAGTTATTTCTATTATTGTAACATTCTTTTTCTCTTCGCAGCTGGATAAGCTGGCGTCTGTAGTAAACTTTGGGGCATTGTCATCTTTCTTGTTTTTGCATCTATCTGTGATCAACTATTACATGGGTAAGCAGAAGAGCAGAGATTATGTGCGCCATCTAATTTTACCTTTGATTGGGTTCATTATTATTGGCTATGTGTGGTTCAATCTCGATCCGCTTTCCAAGCAACTTGGCTTTTCTTGGCTTGGCATCGGTATCCTTTATCTGCTTTTTTTAAAGATCAAGAAGAGAGACATGTCACTGGATATTGAATGATAAAACTAAGAAGGCAGCCTGAGAATGGGCTGCCTTCTTAGCTTATGGACGTAAGAATCAGTAGCACCTCAGTTCTCGACAGATGAATAGTGTGCAGCCAGAAAAGCGACGATATCACGGTTGATGATCTCAATATGTGAAGAGGAAGGGAAATGCCCCATATCATACGCCCGCCACTCCAGCAGGTTCCCAAAAAGGGGAACCGCTTTTTTTAATAAGGCATCCTCCGGGAAGAAAATATCAGTCTTTCCGGCAATCAGCAAAGTCGGAGAATGGTAATGCTTTAATTCACTTTTCGTTGTTAATTTTGGCATGTCCTGCTCAAGAGAAACATACTTAAAAATCATCCCAATGATCTTTCTATCCATTGCTTTCATGCTGCCCCAAGACATCGTATTGGCAATGGAGGCAAGGTGTTTTTTTGAACCGCTCATTTTGTAAAGAAGTAAAGGCATCATAATCTCTTTGATCATTTTTGTTTTTGAACCAAGGCTGATGCCTGCTGGAGCAGCAAGTATAGCACAGGCAATTCGTTGGGGACGAAAAGCTGCCAGCCGCAAAATAACCCCGCCCCCATATGAAGGGCCGATAAAGGCACAGCGCTCAATGTGGTAATGATCAAGAAGATCAGTGATCCACAACGCGAAGCTCTCATCTTTGGCTGATATCCTCGTTTCATCACTATAACCTGGATGTCCGATTGTATCGGGAGCATATACTTTATATTTACTGAGCAAGTGTTCAAACCAGGACAAGGTGACCGGGTTAATACAATTGCCACCTTGAAGGATAAATAATGGTTTTCCATCTTCTTTTCCCATCGTTAAGACATGTGTCCGGCCGAATCTTGTCGGCACATATTCTCTCTGTATTTTACAGCTGAATGATTGCAGGTACTCTTCATACTTTCCAAGAATAAGCTGTTTTCCTCGCTCACTCCTGTAGATGGATTTATTTTTCATGCATCCCGCCCCTGTATAAAATAACTGTTTTGTAATCAGTATTTTAACAGAAAACACCATAAAAATATGAAAATCCAGGGAGGGATCAGTCGGTTAAATGGTAATGACGAACTAAAAAATCAGACATGTCCTTATTCATTCTCTCGATATGTTTTCTTGAAGGAAAATGTCCCATGTTGTAAGCTCGCCATTCAAGAAGGTCTCCAAAGAGAGGGGCTGCCCTCTGAAATAGCTTATTCTCAGGAAAGAAAACATCCTGCATGCCGGCAATCACCATTGTGGGTGAGTGATAACGTTGAAGTTCTTGTGTTGTCGTTAATTTGGGCAAATCATGCTCAAGCTTGACATGTTGAAAGATTGTGGCGATGATTTCTCTGTCTATCGTTTTCATTTCACCCGCAGACATGGCATCAGCCACCGCTTCAATTTGCTTCGTTGAATCGTTCAATTGGTAAAGTGTAAATGGAAGGAGCATTTTCTTTATCGTCCACCATTTAGAGAAAGGGCTGATCCCGGCCGGAACAACGAGGATAGCGCAGTTTATTTTCTCCGGATAAAAAGCGGCAAGCCGTAAAACGATGCCGCCTCCGTAAGACACACCGGCAAAGGCACAGGATTCAATCCCATAATAGTCCAACAAGTCGTTCGCCCATAAGGCAAAGCTGTCATCTTCAGGATTGATTCGTCTTTCATCGCTGAAACCGGGATGACCGACTGTATCCGGCGCATAAATTTTATAATCAGCAAACAATCCCTCAAACCAGGAAAGTGTCATGGGATTCAGGCAATTGGCGCCGTGGAAAATGAATAACGGTTTGCCGTCCTCTTTGCCGAGTTTCAATACATGTGTTCGTCCAAACCTTGTCTGTACGTATTCTCTTTCTACTTTATCTTTAAATAACCGCAAGTAATCCTCATATTGTTGCATTACGTGGTGTTTAATATGAGAGTGCTCATAAATCATGTGTCCGCCTCCTATCCGTCTTTCTTTTAGAATAGCCACACTTTGCAAGTGGTATAAGTTAACGCTTATGAATAGAAACCATTAGGGAAAGTTAAAGAAGAAAGAAAGGTGAGTCTCTTGAAAAAAATAGCTTATTCTCTGTCTTTGTTTGTTGTTATCTTCTTAGGCAGCAGCATGATGAATGTAACTGCTCAAGGCGTCAGTAATGAGGACATGGAGGAAGTGCTGGTTGCCCAATTTCATGCCCAAATATCGCAATCCATAAAAAGTGCCTACAATGTTAGGTTCCCGCAATTTGAACATGCACGTATTCTTTCAATAAAAAAAGCGGCTTTACCCGAGCCATCAGAAGAAATGAAGCCGGGGGTAGAGTATGAAATTATCCTCAAAGTAAAAGTGCTGAATGTTCCGAGAGAGACAAATTCACTTATTATTACCATTGATAACAGTCAGTCAAACGGGGAATTTGTTGTGAAAGATGTAAAGAAGGAGTAAGCAAAGTGATCTCAACATATACGTGACGCATATTTGGAATCAACTGGTTCGCCCGTAAACGATAAAATTACAGCCATCATCGACAAAACTCTGCTCGCAACAGGCTTATGTCTGCTTATAAATAAGGCTCTGTTAAAGAGTTGGTTGTAGCGATAGACGGGTGAACCCGGCAATTCTGGTGAGACCCCGCAGGAGCGCATGCAACGAGGAGGCTTGGACCGCCCCCAGCAGACATCAACAACCGAGTATAACATAGTCTCATAAATAAAAAAACTGTCCGATAGCTAGCTATCGGACAGTCCCAATTCAATAGAGGGTTCCAGTTGGATATCAACATTTCCTTTAAGCGCTCGACTGATCATGCAAGATTTTTCCGCTTTTTCAGCAAGTTTTTTTGCTAATGACACCTCTCTGTCGGTAGCCTGGGAATTCAATACAATAATTGGACGATGAATGATTGTTTTGTAGGTAATGATCCCATTTATAACTTCCACTATGCCTTCCGACTCCATCGTCAAGCTGTCTTTTTCGAGATGGCTGCGCTCCATCATGGCAGCTAAGGTAATAATGTAGCAGGTAGCTGCAGCACCAAGCAGCATCTCATCCGGGTTTGTGCCGATACCGGGGCCGTCCATTTCGGGTGGAATGGATACTTTTGTTTGTAAATTGCCCGTTTCAATTTTGCCTACATCATTGCGCAGGCCGGGCCAGTGTGCTTTTAAATGAAAACTGTGTAATGTCATCGATTTTCTCTCCTTTTTTATAAGGTAAAATAACCACTCAAAGCCATTCAACCATTTCTTATTCTTTTATAAAATGGTGATTTGCATAAGCGGCAAAAGGTGTGTACAAACCTGGCTTTATTAAAGTACTTCGTTAAATTGGTCCGCTTGCTCGCAATGGCTGTTATTTTAGAAATTTTTCTTTTCTCAATTAGCGGTGATTTGGAAGAGTGAATGAAATCATCAACTATAACAATGTGAACAGCAAACGTGTGAAAAATAGTTAGGCTTCTTTTTTCTTGAAAAAGAGGTTCTTGTTTTTCTTTTGTTTAGTGAAAAAAAGAAATGGCCAAGAAGGCTCTTTTTCTTTAGGACAAAGCCTCTGTTTCGCAGGAAATAATTTTACATAAAAATCCTTCATATAATTGTCAAAATCCGAACGTTTATTAAGATGTGATGTGGTATATATTAAGGGTAGATGGAATTTTTCAGAAAATTCTATTACAAATAATTTTTCTAATTAAAGTCTATGGAGACAAATGACATATAAAGGAGTGTAAAATTATGCGCATCAAGCACAAGAAATCTCTTGAAGAGCTTATTCAAGAGAATAAGGAACAATTGCTTAATGATAAACAAGCGATTGAAAAGATTGAAAAGCGTATCGAAGAGCGCCATGAGTTAAAAAAGCTAGCTTAACAAAAGCTAGCTTTTGTTACTTTAGGAACGCTTTCCCCACAGTTCCATAGGATTGGCTTGTCCCTCATTAAGGGGCATGTGAACCATCGAAAGGGTTCGTTCTTCTCTCGATTTTTTTAAATCGTCATAAATCTTTCCAGAGGTGGTCAGTCCGACTGCTGCTGCTTCCTCAACAGCCGCGCAATAAAAAACTTCTTTAATGCCCGCAAAATACATAGCTGCAAAGCACATCGGACAAGGCTCCCCACTTGCGTATATCGTATAACCCGATAAGTCATTTGTCTGTAGCTGTTCTTGTGCACGCCGGATTGCCAGCATTTCCGCATGACCGCTCACATCATATTTTTTATGGAGTTCATTGACTCCCTCAGAGATGATGCTGCCGTCTTTCACGAGTACTGCTCCAAATGGCTGGCCACCGCTTTGAACATTTTCCACAGCTAATTCTAACGCTCGCTTCATAAATGAATCCAATCTAACAACCTCCTCTGAAAACTCTTCACCATCATTATAAGGCATTTATCATTATTTTTCCTAAATGGACCACAGTATACTAAGAGAGAAGAAGTGATTTTGCTGAATAATAGGCTTGAACGGCAAATATATTGGATTGTGAAGGAGTCTTTTATTCAGAAAGGCGGTGTTTATTGTGCAGATCCATGTTGTCCAGCAGGGCCAAAGTGTATACCGGATTGCTCAAATTTACGGAACTACTGTGCAAGCGATTGCTCAGGCAAATGAATTGCCTGATCCTTCACGTCTCGTTGTCGGGCAGGCATTGGTTATTCCGGTTACAGGGCGATACCATCGGGTAAGGCAAGGAGAGTCGCTCTCCGTCATCGCAAGAACGTATGGCACAACTGTTAGCGAGCTTGCGCGTGTTAATAATATATCCGTGTCCGCTCCTCTTCAGATAGGGCAACGTCTATATATCCCTCCCCGGCCGAAGTCTACAATTGATGTGCTGCTTTATGTTGAACCACAAGCATCGGTGAGCGAAGCGATCATCAATGAAGTGCGCAATCGAGTTGGCTCTTTAACATATCTCGCCATGTTCAGCTATCAGGTCAATCGCGACGGATCGCTCAATGCCCCTACAATTGACAACATCCCTGCCATTGCTCGCGCTGCAAGGACGATCAATGCAATGGTTATCAGTAATATAGAAGAGTTCCAGTTTAGTGCTGATCTCGCGCATGCTATATTTACGAATGATGCCGCTCAAAATCAGCTATTTGGAAATATTATCCAAGTGGCTAATGATGTTGGTTATGAAGACATCCATTTTGACTTTGAATTGATGAGGCCTGAAGATCGCGAACTGTATAATACATTTTTGCGAAAAGCGAGAGACAGGCTTCACGCGGCCGGTTTAATGATATCGGCCGCTGTTGCACCGAAAGCGAGCGATGTGACAACTGGGATTTACGGCGCTCATGACTATGAAGCCATTGGGCAAATTGTTGATTTTGTGGCTCTGATGACTTATGAATGGGGATACACGTACAGTGAACCGCAAGCGGTTAGCCCGATTGGGCCAGTTAGAAATGTTGTGCGCTATGCCGTGAGCGTTATTCCGAGGAATAAAATATTGTTGGGGCAAAATTTGTATGGCTATAATTGGGCAGCTCCTTATCCACCAGCAGGAGGTCCGCCAGCAAGAGCTGTCAGTCCCCAGCAGGCAATCGCCATCGCATTAAGGGAAAATGCTCAAATTCAATATGATTACCAGGCGCAAGCGCCTTTCTTTCAGTACATCGATGATGCCGGAGTACAGCATGAAGTATGGTTTGAAGATGCGCGCAGCATTCAGGCAAAATTTGACCTGATCAAGCAATTTGGCTTAAGGGGGATTATGTATTGGAAACTTGGTCTCTCTTTTCCACAAAATTGGCTGCTGTTGGAGGATAACTTTACTATTAGAAAAAGAGCATAAAGACGATCAGATAAGGGGCTTCCGACAGGAAAGCCCCTTGTGATGTTTATTTAAAATGTGTTGGCCGCTGTTGCGGCCTTCCTTACGCCTTCTTCAATAATTTCTTCGGCTCTGTCAGGGAATTGATTATGGCCTTCAACAATAACGGTTGTGATATCATTTACTCCCCAGAAGCCAAGAATGGTTCTTACATAATTCATGGACATTTCTGTTGCTTGTGCAGGTCCTTCAGAGTAAACACCACCACGTGCTTGCAGAAGGGCCACTTTTTTATCAGTGAGTAAACCAACTGGACCTTCAGGTGTATACTTGAACGTTTTGCCAGCTTGCGACAAATAATCTAAATACGTATGTAGCGCTGCAGGCACAGTAAAGTTCCAGAGTGGGAAGGCGATGACGACTTTGTCTGCTTCCAGAAATGGATTCAAGTATTTATTGACAGTAACGGTAGCTGCTTCTTCCTCAGTTGTTAATTCTAAGCCTTTTGCTAATTTAAACATGCCGTTAATCATATCTGTGCCATAGTACGGCAAGTTTTCTTGAAACAAATCAAGCTCAGTGATTTCATCGTGCGGATGAGTTTCTTTGTAGCTCTCAAGGAACGCATAATATAACTTTACACTTACAGACTGATCGATTGGTCGTGGATTAGCTTTGATAAATAAAACTTTAGACATGCAAATTCCTCCATAATATGTAATTTATTATATTTATAAGATAAGGCGGTATTGTAGTCATTGTCTTTACTAGTTTAAAGTAAGAAAAAAGTTATTGTCAATCATTGACCCTCCTGGCTTTTAATAAGGAAGCCTGATAGAAAGGAGGGGGATAAGCTGTCAACAGAGGCTGTCCGGCCTTTTTGCCTGACAGCCTTTCTTTCGTATGTTGACGATTTAAGGCAATGAATAAATTTCACTATTCGGCGCTTCCTCTATCTTTGATCTGATTAGTTTGCCTTCATGAACCAGTTTCTGTAATCCCTGTTCGACATCAGCAGGTTTTACGCCTAATATTTCTGCAACTTTTACTGTTGATATAGCCATATATTTCGGCTTCTTGGATGAAGATAAAATCATCCCCTTGACCCTCTCAAATAATGGATCTCTCTCCATGTCTAATGACCTCCTTACCATAGAGTCCTTTAAAGTATTTCTTATGTAAAAAGGTATCCTACCTTTCTTCTTTATATACCAAATCCATTAGAAGAAAATTTATTGTTGAAATCTCCATTATTAGGGAAGGTATATAAAAGAATGTCAGCAAAGGAGGAGAGAGAATTGGCTTATCACAGTCCACAGCAAATTGCACAACTAGCAGTAGAGACTGGAGCGAGAAAAGTTCATTTGCCACTTCACAGTATGTTGTTATTGGGTTTTTTGGGAGGAGCCTTTATCTCACTCGGCTATCTTTTAGATATACGAGTAGTTGCCAGTTTGCCTCACGAGTGGGGATCATTTTCAGCCTTTTTAGGCGCCGCTGTATTTCCTGTGGGATTAATGCTAATTATTATCGCGGGAGGAGAATTATTAACGGGGAACATGATGGCTGTTTCGATGGCCTGCTTAGCTAAGAGGGTTACTGCAGCTCAGCTTGCCAAAAACTGGTTTTGGATCACCATTAGCAATTTTATTGGAGCACTCTTCGTCGCTTATTTTTTCGGCCACGTAGCCGAACTGACGGCATCTGGCCCTTATCTCGAAAAAACGGTTGCAACAGCACAAGCTAAGCTGGAAGCTAATCCGCTGGCAGCGATATTTTCTGCTATCGGGTGTAACTGGCTCGTTGGATTGGCTGTTTGGATGGCCTATGGAGCAGAGGATATCGGTGGGAAAATATTAGCGATCTGGTTCCCTATTATGGCATTCGTTGCTATCGGGTTTCAGCACGTGGTCGCCAATATGTTTGTTATTCCTGCAGCTATCTTTGCAGGCTATTTTAATTGGGGAGATTATTTTTATAATTTTATTCTTGTATTTATTGGGAATGCTATAGGAGGAAGTCTATTTGTTTCAGCTTTTTATTGGATTGCTTACCGGCGGGAACTTGCGCCAGTCAGCAATACTGAAAGCAAGGAGGAATAAAGAATGGAAGAATCCGCATTCTCAATCCGGATAAATGACAAGGAATTCACGGCAAAGCCGGGACAGACTATCCTGCAGGCTGCTCAATCAGGGGGATTTTTCATCCCTAGTATCTGCTATCATCCAAATCTAGGAACAATTCAAACATGTGACACCTGTTTCGTCAATGTAGGAGGAGAAATGGTACGAGCCTGCTCTACAAAAGCGGAAGCAGGTATGCAGGTAGACACGCTGTCATCACCTGTACGGGAAGCCCAATACGAAGCGATGTCACGAATATTGAAAAACCATGAGCTTTATTGTACGGTTTGTGACAATAATAACGGCAATTGTACCGTTCACAATACGGCAGAGTATTTGGAGATTGAGCATCAAAAGTATGAATTCAAAGCTAAGCCGTATCCTCCTGATCATTCCCATCCTTTTTACCGATATGAGCCTGATCAGTGCATATTATGTGGAAGATGCGTGGAGGCTTGCCAAGACTTACAGGTGAACGAAACGTTAACAATCGATTGGAGCAGGGAAGCCCCTCGGGTCATCTGGGATAACGATGTTCCGATTGATGATTCTTCATGTGTATCATGCGGACATTGTGTTACTGTTTGTCCATGCAACGCCTTAATGGAGAAATCCATGCTCGGGGAAGCTGGCTATTTAACATCCATTCCTCCAAAAATTTTGGAGCCGATGATTGACTTAACGAAAGAAGTAGAACCTGGCTATAAAGAGATTTTTGCTATTTCAGAAGTAGAGGCAGCCATGAGAAAATCACGCATTAAGCGGACGAAAACGGTTTGTACATATTGTGGTGTTGGCTGCAGCTTTGAGATGTGGACAAAGGGCCGTGAAATTTTAAAAATTGAACCTACAGAGGAGGCACCTGTCAACGGCATTTCAACCTGCGTGAAAGGAAAATGGGGGTGGGATTTCGTGAACAGCGAGAAGCGGTTAACGACCCCTCTAATCCGCAAGGGAGATGAGTTTATAGAAGCAACATGGGAGGAAGCGCTAAACCTTGTTGCCAGCAAACTCACAGCTATTAAAGAACAGCATGGTCCACACTCTATCGGCTATATTGCCTCCTCTAAATGTACGAATGAAGAAAACTTCTTATTTCAAAAACTGGCACGCGCTGTGATGGGGACCAACAATGTAGATAATTGTTCACGGTATTGTCAGTCTCCAGCTACTGCGGGGCTTATGCGGACGGTTGGCATCGGCGGGGACTCAGGAACGATGAGAGACATTGAGCAATCAGAATTAGTCATCGTGATCGGAGCAAATGCAGCCGAGTCTCATCCAGTGCTTGCGACAAGGGTAAAAAGGGCGCATAAATTACATGGCCAAAAGCTGATCGTAGCTGATTTAAGAGAAAATGAGCTGGCACAACGAGCTAATCTTTTTCTGCATCCAAAGCCGAGCTCGGATCTGATTTGGATCTCTGCCGTGACCAAATATATATTGGATCAAGGTTGGGAGGATAAAGAGTTTTTAAACAAGCGAGTGAATGGATTAGATGAATATATCACTTCTTTAGAAAAATTCACATTGGATTATGCAGAGGAAGCAACCGGGCTCACGAAAGAACAGCTGATTGAGACAGCGACAATGATTCATGAAGCTAAATCAGTGTGTGCGCTGTGGGCGATGGGAATTACCCAGCATACAGGAGCGACTGATGCCAGTACAGCTATTGCTAATTTATTATTGATTACCGGGAATTTTGGTCGTCCCGGAACAGGAGCTTATCCGCTGAGAGGGCATAACAACGTACAGGGAGCTTGTGATTTTGGAACAATGCCAGCTTGGTTGCCTGGATACGAACCTGTCCAAGATCAAGAAGCCAGAGAGCGCTATGAAAAAGAATGGGGTGTGACTCTGCCGGCAGAACCAGGATTCAACAATCACCAAATGGTGGAAGGTATTCAGACGGGGCAAATCAAAGCGATGTACCTTTTCGGAGAAGAAATGGCGCTTGTCGATTCAAATTCAAACCATGTAGAAGCGCACTTTGAAAAGCTTGATTTCTTCGTTGTTCAGGACATTTTCTTCAGCAGAACGGCTCAGTATGCAGATGTGATCTTGCCAGCTGCTCCAAGTCCTGAAAAAGAAGGGACGTTCACGAACACAGAACGGAGAATTCAAAGGTTCTATCAGGTAATGGAACCGCTTGGAGATTCTAAACCGGACTGGATGATTTTTCAAGAGTTGGCCAACAGGCTGGGTGCCAATTGGGATTATAAACATCCGAGCGAGATCATGGATGAAGCAGCCCGGCTTGCACCTATCTTTGCAGGGGTCAGCTATGATCGTCTGGAAGAGTGGAACAGTCTCATATGGCCGGTCGCTGCCGATGGAACAGATACGCCCCTTCTATACAAAGACCGTTTTGCGTTTCCGGACGGAAAGGCAAGGCTTTATCCAGTTGACTTCACACCGCCGTATGAAGCAGGGGAAGAATATGACTTGCATTTAAATAATGGCCGGTTGTTGGAGCATTTCCATGAAGGAAACATGACTTACCGGTCGGAGGGATTAACTCATAAAGTTCCACACCCGTGGCTTGAAATATCGCCAGAGCTTGCTAGCCAAAGGAGCATTGAAGATGGATCTTTGGTACGGTTGACTTCTCCTTATGGCCATGTGGAAGTAAGAACGATTGTCACGGAACGTGTAAGAGGCAACGAGCTGTATTTAACTATGAACACGACTGAGGAAATCGAAGCGGTAAACCGTTTAACGAGCAGCTATCATGACAAGATTACTCATACGCCAAACTATAAGGAAATGGGCGTCAAGATGGAAGTTCTTGAAGAAAAAGGTGAACCTCCACTTCCACCGGTGAATCACCGGTTTGGAAACCGTGTTCCTCAGATCAGCGTGAGAGTAGAGGAAAAATGGAAACGGCCGGATTTCATACCGATTGAAGAAATTATTGAAATAAGGGGGGATGAGTATGGCCAAGGCAGTCAGGCAAATTAGCAGAAACATTCCAAATCAGCAGGAAGAACAAACTGAGGCAGTAACAGCCATCATCAAAGAGCTAGCCGATAATCGGGAAGCGATCGTCAGCACCATCGCAATTTTAAAGAACCTTCATGAAATGGGAGTTTTGAACATCGTTAAAGGCTTGCTTGAGCAGCGCACGGATGTGGGGGCCATTGCTATCCAGCAGATGAATCAGCCAGCGATGTACAACATTATTAAAAATGGAATGAATACGGCCAAATTTTTAGGAGCTGTAAATCCAGAGCAGTTGGCGAATATTCTAGAAGGTGTAAATCAAGGGATGCAAAGGGTCTCAGAAAGTGTAGAAAGAAAAGAAGATCCAGGGATTTGGAAGCTAGGAAAGAGCATTCGTACTCCTGAAGCCCGGGCCTCGTTGGCAGTCATGACGGAATTTCTACAAGGAATGGGCCAGGCATTTCAGCAGGATAAAAGGGAGACTCATTAATAGAAGGAGGAGTTTGCCGTGCCAAAGGGAGTCATCAGGTTGAAAAATAAGCTGACCCAGCAGGAGGCAGAAAAAGCTTCACAAGCATTGGAATCCGTGTGGGGAGTGCGAAGAACAGAAGTAAACCCGGCCAGCGGAGAAGCCGTCTTCAGCTACAATGAAGAGGCGGCTTCTTATACGGACTTTCAACAAGCTCTACTGGATAGCGGGTTTGAAATAGAAGAAGATCAAAATCATTAAAAAAGTATCGTTAGAAAGCATTTCTCTTGAGAAAAGGAGGAATAGAGATGAAAGTTTGCGAAGTGTGCGGAAGCGAGGAAGAAATGGAAATGAGCCAAAATGGAGAATGGCAATTGCAGGCGGGGTTACTGCACGTTTGTGAAAAATGCCGAACGGACCGTCAATTGCCCTCCTTCGATGAGGAATAACAAATAATCTGATGCTTGAAGGAACACCGTGCAAAGCGGACGAGCTGCAATCGTCTTTTGTCCGGTGTTTTTTGTTAAGTGGAAAAGGAATATGAAGCTATGAAAAAGAATCGATTAGTTGTATGTTAAAAAGGGCCTATATGGAATAAAAAGCTAGTCGATTCTATCTAAACAGCAGGATAGCCACTAACGAACAGATACCGTCTTTAATTTCTTTATGTCGATTTCATATTTATTTTCATATCTTCTCGCTACGTCAAGTATCCCTTCCTTTGGCCCGTAATAGATAACTTTAAATTCATCATGGATATATTGAACAACGAAGAAGTCATCAAATTCTGCAAATGTGTTCTGATTAACGGTAATAAATCCGCTCGTTTGTGCAGTGGTTTTAACGCTGATTCTCCTTCCCTTACTTATGACATCAAAGCCGTGCTGGTTCGTTTGTCTGGCTAGACTTCCATTTGTGTGGATCGCGCAAAGGAATTCGCCAATCCTTCCGATTAGATGCCGGAGTTCTGTCGGCTTACAATTTAGTAAGCTCATTTCATACTTTAGCATTTGGTTGTACTCTTCATAAAGTTTGCTGATCTGCTCTTTGCCAATGGAGGGAATCTGACTTCGGTTACCAATGGGAAAGTCCTCTTTTTTTTCATAAAAGCTGCTTACTCCGTTTCTCCACTCTCCGATCACTATTTCTTCATCAGATCCTTTAGGTTTGTGAAAAATAAGGCCAGTATACGGATAATGTTCTTCTAAGTATTTATACGTATTTCTATTTATGTATAGAAATAAATGCTTATTAAAGGGGGTTCCATTATTAAAGCGGTTATAACAGTAATCAGAAAGGATCACGCTGTCCGGATTCGTCCCAAATTGATTCATTAAAGCAGATTTCACATGTGAAGAGGTGATCAGTTCATTTAACTTACCTTGTAAGACAATCTTCATTTGTTCATAAATAGTCATTTTATGGCTGCTCTCCTTCTATTGTGCACTCAGCTATTCTATCGGCCAAATGTGGGTAAAGTGAATGCTAGCTGATGCATCTCTCTGCTGTGGAGTGTGTTTTTTGAAATCTTCAGACCATTGCGTTACGATGAAAAAGAAGAAATGTAAAAGAGAATTATGAGGAGGCAACCATTGGTGAATGAAGTAATTCAAACATTATTATCCCATCGCTCGTTCCGGTCGTTTGAAAACAAACCGGTAGATGAGGAACAATTAGATCAAATTATTCAGGCCGTGCAGGCCGCTCCAAACTGGATTAACGGACAGCAGCTATCTATTATCGCAATCAAGGATACGGAGCGCAAGAAACGATTTGCCGAGCTGTGCGGCGGACAGAAACATGTAGAGGAAGCAGCCGTCTTTCTCATATTCTGTGCAGATTTTTATCGGACACATTTGGCAAGCGAGATGGAAGGTATGCCGATGGAGGCTATTGAAGATATTGATACATTAATTGTTGGAGTGACAGATGTCGGGATTGCTCTTGGAACGGCTGTGGCTGCAGCTGAATCCTTTGGGCTTGGTACGGTACCGATCGGAGGCATCCGCCGCCATTCTTTAGAGGTGGTAAAAGAGCTCGCTCTTCCGCCTTATGTGATCCCGATCACCGGTCTATGTATTGGTCATCCCGGAAAGGACACCGGACAAAAGCCGCGCTTGCCGAAAGAAGCAGTCTATCACGAGAATACTTATCAGCAAGAACAAAAGCCGTTGCTTGAAAAGTATAATGACGATTACGCTAATTATTTAGCTGAAAGAAGCGGAGCGCAGCGGGCGGGCACGTGGACAAAAACAGTGGCCTCTTTTTACCGCCAGCCTTATTATGAGGGCATTGCTGACATGCTGAAGCAGCAGAAATTTCCTGGAGGAAAAGAATAGAAGCTATCATTCAATTTTTTTTAGGAGAGGAAGCCATGCTCAAAAAATTTACATTAAACACGAACAGTCGTGATCAAATGATCGACGTGACTCAGGAAGTGAAGAATTTCATTAAGGAGCAGGGGATACAGGATGGGGCTGTTGTTGTGTATTGTCCCCATACAACAGCAGGCATAACGATCAATGAAAATGCAGATCCAGATGTAAAGCGGGATATGATTCGGCGCTTTGATGAAGTGTATCCGTGGGAGCACTCATTGGATCGGCATGCGGAGGGCAATACAGCGGCCCATATGAAATCTAGCACAGTCGGGTCATCCCAGCATGTCATTGTTGCGGAAGGCCGTCTGCTTCTTGGAACGTGGCAGGGCATTTATTTTTGTGAGTTTGATGGGCCACGCACACGTAATTTTTACGTAAAAACTCTGTAGCTAGCAACTTGTAGAACGCTTAAGGATATTTTTTATCCATCCCGAGCCTTGGGTATGGAGATTACCAAAGAACGGAAGCTGTATAACACAGCTTCCGTTTTTTGTATGCATTTATCGGAAAAGTACAGGGATGGGAGGGATTCAGCCGGTTCCTAAGCACTATCGTCTGCTTTGTATGATAAAAAGAGGCAAGGTTATAGGATGCAAGGTGATTCAGCCGGCATCGTGTCTCTGTGAGAAGAGAAGACAGACCGGGTGACGGTTAGGAGAAGTTTTTTAGATTGATACCAAGTAACAATAGTTGTTCATTCAATCGTTCTACCAAGAGAAAAGAGGGCTCCTTTATTCAAAATAGAGTTAAGAACCCAAAAATGAATAAAAGTTTGGTCGCCTTGTTCTCTTTCTTATTCCGGAATGGTTCATCCAGGCTATTTGCGCTGTGTTGTATCGGGGCTCTATTTTATTTCGATCGCATTTTAAAGGTGGCATGAATCTTGCTTTTCTATTATTAAAAGGAAAAAAGAGCGATTCTTGAGCTAAGGAATAGTATTTAATTCTTTAGGCCGCTAAATCGAGTGAAAGGATGGGGTAAAATGGATATAACTTTTTTGTTAGATGAGACTGAACTGCAATCCAATCGTTTCGTATGTTGTATTACGGATCACCATCGTTACGACTTAGCGATTATTGATACAAAGCAGTTTTTAGGTAACAGCATTGTTCTTTCTCTTCAAAACGGCCAAATGGTACTCATGTGTGAAGAGGACATTGAAAACAGCCCATACTGGGCCCAGAGGCTAGGGGTTGAAGAAGAAGACATAAAAGCCATCCAAGATTTTCTTTATACGGCGTTAGGAACATACGAACCAGCTAAGCCTTCTTATTAAATAGGAAGTCTGCTTTCTTATTGGTTTACTGAGATGTACTAGAAATGTAAGAGATAAATAACGGCCTTTTCTTGATCATTAATCAGGGAAAGGCCGTTAAATTTTTCCTCGAATGTGGAACAGCAATGAAATGAATCGACCTGCTTGAGAAAGCAGCAAGCTCTTGGATACAAGAAATGTAGAGAATATCTTGTCAAGCTTGGTGCAAACTAGAAATAGTTTTGCCCAATCCTTGAAAGGGTACTTTTCAATAGCTGGTGGAAACCGGGTGAATGATGACGATCCGTGCAGGGTTGACTTGTTTTAAATGTAAATAAAGGAGAGATGGAAATGGGAAAAGTATTAGCAGTTTTGTCTAGCGGATATAAAGATGAAAAAAATAATTACGAAACAGGCTGGTGGGGGGAAGAATTATTTGCTCCATTGCAGATTTTAGAAAACGCTGGCCATCACGTAGACCTTGCTTCTCCATTAGGTGGTAAGCCAACTGTTGATCTGGCAAGCCTTTCTCCGGAGTATGATCCCGAAGGAACGTATAAAGCCCTGTATGAATCTGGAAGAGCAGATGATACAAAAAAGCTCTCAGATGTACAGGCGAATGACTATGATGTCATTTTGATTGTTGGCGGGCATGGAGCGATGTATGACTTGGCAAAAAATGAAGATTTACACCGTATTATTAATCAAGTGTATGATCAGGGCGGCATTGTTGCTGCAGAGTGTCATGGCCCGGCTCCGCTTATTTGGACATTGCGTCCTAATGGAAAAAGTATTATTGCCGGCAAGAGAGTAACGGGATACCCGGATGAAATTGAACCGGAAGGCTTGTTGGATATTTTGCCGTTTAGTCTGGAGCAGGAACTCACTCACATTGCTTCATATGATAAAGGGAATTTAAGCGAAAAAGCGCATGCTGTCTGGGCGAGTGAGCAAATTGTTACGAGCCGTGATCCATTCTCTTCTGAACGAATGGGAGAAGAGCTAGTTAAAGCGCTTGAAAAAAGAAAATAAAGGCCAGTGTAAGAAAAATGATATTGGAAAAGAGGGTGAGCGACTGTGAAGGCAATTGTCATTGAGCAATATGGCGGCAGCGAGCAATTAAAGGAAATGAACATCCAAAAGCCGAGCGCCGGGAAGAATGAGGTCATTGTGAAGCTCCATGCAACTTCGATTAACCCGATTGACTGGAAGCTCCGGGAAGGCTATCTACAAACAATGATGCCATTTGAATTCCCGATTATTTTAGGATGGGATGCTTCAGGCATAATCGAAGAAGTTGGTGAAAACGTTGAAGGGTTCAAAGCGGGTGACAGAGTGTTTGCACGTCCAGAAACAACGAATAGAGGAACATATGCAGAATACACTGCGGTCGATTCACACTTGCTTGCCAAGATTCCGGATAATATTAGCTTTGAAGAAGCAGCCTGTGTGCCTCTTGCTGGACTGACCGCATGGCAATGTTTGTTCGATTTTGGAGAAGTGAAAGCGGGAGATAAAGTGCTTATTCACGCAGGGGCCGGCGGAGTCGGAACCTTTGCTATTCAGCTGGCTAAACATGCTGGTGCCTATGTCGCTGCGACAGCGAGTACCCACAACGTTGAATTACTGCAATCTCTTGGAGCCGATCAGGTGATTGATTATAAGAAACAAGATTTCGAAACAGCCCTTGCCGATTTCGATTTTGTGCTCGATTCATTGGGAGGAGAAAATCAAGAAAAGAGCTTTACAGTTTTGAGAGAGGGAGGCAGAATGGCGTCTATCGTTTCTGAACCGGATCAAGAAAAAGCAGCGCTTAGGAATATTAAAGCGAAGAACATTTGGCTCGTTCCAAATGGAGAGCAGCTGGCAAAAATGGCCGATCTTTTAGCGCAAGGTAAATTAAAGGTCATAATCGGACACCGGTTTCCGCTGACGGCTGAAGGGATAAAAGAAGCCCATGCCTTAAGTGAAACCCACCATGCAAAGGGAAAAATCGTGATTGAAATGTAAGCGGACTGTTTCATATCAAGAAAAAGGCGAGCAGATAAAAGGCTCGCCTTTGATTTTTTATAAGCTTTGGCTCGCTTCTGCAGCCGGCTTATGCTGGTAGATGACTTCAAAGGTTATTAGGTGGGAGCCAATGATTGGACTATCCTCAGGATTTTGCTCGCGGCTTTGCTGATGGGCATTCTTTGCTCCTCTTCCTTCTACCCAGTTATCAAAGAATTGACGGTCTTCCCATGTAGTGCAGATCTTTAACTCATCATAATCGGACAAGCTTTCTGTTTTTAGTACTTCCATCAATACAAATCCCTCAAATGTATGAACAGCTTTCGGCCTGGCGAAACGGGATAAAACCTCTTCTGCTCTTCCTTTTTTGATTTTAATCGTATTCACAGCTTTCATCATTCTCATAGAACTGCCTCCTCAGACAATAATTTATCTATATATTCATACACAGGAAAAGCCGGCTCTCCGCCCATCTCTGCATGGCGGAGTAGTGGAATGCCGTGTGCCCCTTTAGCATGAAGCAAAGAGGGGCAAGCACTAAGCATGGCCTGAATGATAGGCAGCTCGCCAAGCATAGCGGCGGCAAAAATGTCCATTCGCGCTCCTCGGTCAAGAAGAAATTGGGCAATATCTCTTCTGCCTGTGTGTGCTGCTGCGCCGAGCGCACTTTCCCAATCATCGCCTCCCCAGTTGATAGAGGAGTGAAGAAGTGCAGGTTCGGCTGCTAACAGCTTCTTTACCTCATCGAAATTCCCATGGGCCGCCACAATAAATTCTCTCACTGAATCCTGATTAAGAGGTTCTCTTTTCATGCATACTCTTCCTTTCTTAATTTAATCGGAGTAAAAAAGGCTTTGCCATTTTCCTGATATATATGGGCATCAATTTCAAAGATCGAGCGGAACATTTCCTTGCATAATACGCATTGGGGAAGGCCTTCATATTCGATTTTGCCATTTTTTAAAACAATTAGCCGATCGCTGTAGCGCGCTGCCTGATTGATATCATGCAGCACCATGACCACAGTCATATTAAATTGATCATTAAGCTCTTTCACCAGTTCCATGACTTCCAGCTGGTGAGAGATATCAAGGAAAGTAGTGGGCTCATCTAACAACAAAACATCTGGACGCTGGGCAATCGCCATCGCAATCCAAGCTCTTTGTCGCTCGCCGCCGGAAAGTGTCTGCAGCATACGGTTTTGTAGAGGGCCAAGTTGTGTAACATCAAGGGCCCATTGAATAATATGCTTGTCCTCTTCTTTCAGTTTGCTGTAAGCTCCCCGATAGGGATATCGACCAAATTCAACGAGTTCTCCTACGGTTAAATCTAGTTGATGATCCTGCATTTGCGGAAGCATGGCTAGTTTTTTGGCTACCTCCATGCTTTTCATTGACCGGATGTTTTTACCGTCAAGGATCACTTCACCGCTTTTGGGAGAAATAAGCCGGGAAATGATGCGCAGAAGTGTAGATTTCCCTGAACCGTTTGGGCCGATTAAGCTGACAATTTCACCTTTTTCAATATGAATATCTGTATCTTTCAATTGAAAGGAAGAAGCATGCTCGAATGACAGATCTTTAGTGAGAAGCAAATGAATCCCTCCGTCTTTGAATCATATATAAGAAAAATGGCCCGCCTAGAAAGGCAAGTAAAATGCCGACAGGTAGCTCAATCGGATTAAAAGCACTCCGGGCCACTGTATCAGCGACAACAACAAGCAGACCGCCGCCAAGTGCTGAGGCAGGGAGTAAGTACCGATAATCACCGCCGATAGTGGTTCTTAGTATATGAGGGACGACCAATCCGACAAAACCGATGAGCCCTGATACGCTGACAGCAATACCAGCAAGGAGCGTGCTAAGCACAATCAGCAGAAACCGGCTCCATTCTACATTGTGTCCAAGCAGTTTGGCCACTTCATCGCCAAGCCGCAAAATACGAATATGCTTAATTGAAAACAGAGATAAAATCAGAGCGGCAGCTGTATAATAAACAATCATGTTGAACTGTACCCAGCCGGTTCCGCCAATTCCCCCGGCAAGCCAGGGAAGAACAGATTGCACCCGATCGCTATACAGGATCATGAGCGCGCTCATGATGGCGCCAAGAATAGCGTTAATAGCAACACCGACCAAAATGATCCGGACAGGGGACGTGCCGCCTTTCCACGACAAAATGTAAATAACGAGTGCTGTAATAAGGGCTCCGAGAAAAGCGGCGAGTGGCAGAAACATAAGATAAGCCGGGAAAATAATCATAGTAGTTACTGCAGCTAAGCCAGCCCCTGATGAAACTCCAATAATTCCCGGATCAGCGAGCGGATTCTTCATCACTCCCTGCAAAATGGCTCCCGAGGCGGAGAGACACATGCCAACCATCATGCCAACAAGCATCCGCGGAAGTCGAAGCTCCCATACAATCCTTCTTTCAAGCGTGTCAGCTGTATGAAAAATGCCATTCCAGATGTCACTAACTGAAAAAGAAACCGTTCCAATCATCAAGCTTGATAAACAAGATAGACACAGCAATAAGCCAAGAGTCCAGATGAACCAGGTTCTTTTCTTGGAGAATGGGTGGGCCTTTGCAAATTCTTTTACTTCTATGGCTTCCACTTTATTTCACCTTTTCGAGACTTTCCTTCATTACTTCCAACGCTTCGGTTACTTTTGTTCCAGGGTTAGTGCCAAATAAGTGAGAAGGCAGAACAACAACATTGCCGTTTTTCACTGCATCAAGGTTTTTCCAGGCAGCACTTTTCATCATTTCTTTTTCAAACGCTGATTTGACTGCTTCAGGATCGCCATGGGTAATGAGCATAACAGCCTGTGGGTTTCTTTCGATGATCTTTTCTACACTTAAGCTGGCATACTGAGGGAACTTTTCCTCCTTTGGAAAGTCAGAGGCGATGTTTTTTCCGCCGGCTTTTTCTAGTAAATCTCCAGAAAGGGAGTTTGGCAAGGCAGCGAGATAGGTGCCAGGAGCTCCATACACTAGGAGCGTATCGACCGGGTTGCTTTGACTTTTTTCCACACTTTCTTTCTTTTCGTCAATAACTTTATTCAACTCTTTCGCTTCAGCTTCTTTTTGCAATAGCTTTCCGTACATCGTAATGGTTTCTTGAATGTCTTTTACCGAGTTGGCTTGTGTGTAAAGAACCTTTGTTCCTTGCTGTTCAATATTTGCTGCCTGTTGTTTGAAACTTACAGGAGCGGCTAAAACAGCGGGATGGACTTCACTAATTTTTTCAAAATTCGGCTGGTGTAAATTACCAATTTCAGGAATGTTTTTCATTTCTTTAACTACATGTCCATTGGCTGTCGGCCGTCCCGTTACATTCGCGCCTAAAGCTAACAAAATATCTAAATCTCCTGAACTCAGGGTAGCGACAGACTCGGGAGCGGAATCAAATGTAATCGTCTGTCCAGAGTCATCCGTTATTTCGATTCCAGCTGATTCTTTCGCTTGTGCTTCGCTATCCTTTCCAGCTGATTGCTGTTCACTGGCACTGCAGGCAGCTAACATAAACAGCAAGGTCAAGCCAGTAAAAAATAGAAATGCTTTTCTCATTATGCAATCCTCCTAAATAAAAATGATAATCATTATCATTAGTTTTAATAATATTGATAATGATTATCAATGTCAATGATGTTTTGGAAAATAAAACTAATTTTTCGTCTATCTGGGAGGTTAAAATAGGAAAAATATCTTGCTGAAAGGGACGGAATACAGCAAGATTTGACCGTTATTCATTGAAGAGAGGCGGCAAAAGATCGGTTTCTGCAGCTTTAGGATAGCTAAGTATTCAGATATAATCTTGATCTTCAAAGGTGTCTGATTTTCCGAGTGGTAAAGTCAAAAAGTTTTTCCTCTAATTTCAAAACACTGTATCTTTTTCTTCATTTATGAGTGCTTCAACTGCCTGGCTAACATAAGAAATACAAAAAATAACGTCTTCCATATAAGAGGAATTCTATCCTTGACGGCATACAACTTGCATAAAGTACAATGACATTTCATAAATTGGGGGGAAGGAAATATGGAACATATAAGCATTCGACCTGTTGTTGAAAGTGACATACCACAGCTGATGGATTTGATGTATGAATACATCGTCGATTTTTATAACTGTGATCGTCCGGATGAAGGCTCACTTGAAAAATTAATTGTACATTTAATTGCCAATCCTTATGAGGGCATTCAATTTGTGGCAGAAAAAAGTCCTCGCCAAATCGTCGGGTTTTCTACGCTATACTTCACTTTTAACACACTGGAAGTAAAGCGTATGGCTATCCTCTACGATTTATATGTAACATCGGCCGCAAGGGGACAACAAATTGGCGAAAAGCTGCTTCAGCATAGCATTGATTATATAAGAGAAAATAATTATTCCCATATGATTTGGGAAACAGCACACGATAACCTGGCGGCTCAGGCCTTGTATGATAAGGTAGGAGCGGATAAGGCTGTGTGGCTGAACTATGAAATCAAATAACAGAACAAAATGATTATGCAAGCATGAATAATCTATTTAAAATAAATTAGAAATAGAAAGAAAAATGCGAAAAATTTTTTTGTTTTCCGCAAAGATGATATATTCTGTAATTATAAAGAAACTGGAATGGGGGAAGCGAGATGGAGATTTATCAGGCAACACAAGAGGATATCAATGGAGTGGCTAATCTGTTTAACTCATACAGAGTTTTTTACAAACAGGCCTCAAACATACAGGCAGCAGAGGACTTCGTACGCGAACGAATGGAAAAGAAGGAATCTGTTATTTTTACAGCAGTTGAAAATGGCGAGTATATTGGATTCACTCAATTGTATCCCGCTTTTTCGTCTGTTTCAATGAAGCGGATCTGGATTTTAAATGATCTATTCGTAACAGCGGAAAGTAGAAATAAAGGTGCAGGGAGACAGCTGTTACACGCTGCCAAACAATTTGCAAAAGAAACAGATGCGAAAGGATTGAAGCTACAAACAGCAGTAGACAATATCTCCGCACAACATTTATATGAATCAGATGGATGGATAAAGGATGAGCAGTTTTTCTATTACGAGCTAAACGTCTAATAAGATCTTAAACGCTCAGTTCGTCTGTCAGAAGCTTATCCACTGTCGGAATATCAGCGGGTGCCCATTTTAACGAGCGTAGCTCTTGAAGGGGCACCCATTTGATTTGTGCATGTTCTTTTGCTTTTGGAGCTCCTTCTACGATGGTTGCTCGATAGGTAAGCAAGTTCACAATAACATGAGGATACTCATGAGACACATCTTCGATCAATTCATGAACTTGTACTAGGCAGCCTAGTTCCTCCTGAATTTCTCTCACGAGTGATTCCTCAGGAGTTTCTCCCTTTTCAACTTTTCCTCCTGCAAATTCCCATAAATTCGGTAAAGGCATGATCGGTGAGCGTAAAGCGCATAATACACAATCATGTTCATCAATACAGACAGCAGCGACGACTTTGATCGTTTTTCTCATTAGAGCCCCCTTAGCAGATCCAACTTTTAATAATGGCTGATAAGTATATTTGATATTCTGCCGACAGATTGATTTGTTATGCGTTAGCAGTCAACCATTCCAAACAGTTTTTATATAAGGTTATAAAAGAATCCGCTCTGTTGTTCTTCATAACAGGCGGATTCATACAAAATGAACGGCTTATTCTTCTATCTTACTTAGACAATATTCACATTCATTATGATAAGACTCATGTTGTTCAATGATTTGTGCTCCGCACTGGCAGCATTCTTTTCCTGGAATATTGCGATAAAATTCTAATGGCATCATAATGACGACCTCCTATTTTTTAATTATTCTGACTTATTTATCTTTGAAACCATTGTATTATAACAGATTTTAAAAGTCAACATCTGTTATACAATTGTTTCGCTTTTTTTACAAGTAGCTTTACTAAAAAGAAATGTTGTTTTTTCAATCTGGATTATAGCGAAAAACGTCCGTCTGCAGTGAAAATCAACAAACAAATATAACAGGGCCTTACGAATAAAAAACTGTTGCTAAAGCCTACTATTCTAGACTTTAGCAACAGTTTCTAGCTAAACATATTTATGGTTGTAATAATAATTGGCATGGCAAATACATCAATTAAGAAGGCGCCAACAATCGGAACAATCAAGAAAGCTTTTTGAGAAGGGCCAAATTTGTTTACAACAGCGCTCATATTAGCGATGGCATTAGGGGTGGCCCCGAGACCGTGCCCCGTAAATCCGGCGACCATAACAGCTGCATCATAATCCTTGCCCAGTAGCTTGAAGAGAACGAAGATGCCAAACAGTGCGATGAATAATACTTGAATAAGTACAATAATGATCAGAGGAAGAGCAAGGTCGGCGATCTCCCACAGCTTGATGCTCATTAGGGCCATGGACAAAAAGACACCCAGTGTAATGTCGCCAATGAGCGAGATGCTTTTCATTTGGATAATGCCTTTATCGAATTGATCAAGAATATTACGTACAATAACAGCAACAAACATCGCACTTACGTAATCAGGTAGAGAAAAATCGGTGAGGCTTGTGAATAAATTCCCGAGATAGGACCCTAAAGCCATACATAACGTAATGATGAATACCTGCATCATAAACGATTGGGATGTGACAGGTGATTCTGCTGCTTCCTCCAAGCCGGTTGATGTTGGATTCAGCTCTGTTTCGGAAGGCTTTAAATGATATTTACTTACTAAATATTTAACAATTGGTCCGCCGACTAAGCCGCCAGCAACCAGTCCCAGGGTAGCAGCGGCAAGGCCAACGGATAAAGCGGAGTCGATGCCCGACTTTTCAATGGTTGTGCCGAATGCTGTGGCGGCCCCATGGCCACCTTCCATTGATACAGAGCCGACCATGACACCAATGAGCGGATGGATATCGAGTAATTTCGCGAAGGAGACACCGATCACATTCTGCATAAGTGCTAAAAAGCCGCATGACAGCCAGTAGATAATGAGTAATTTTCCACCGAGCTTAATTAAAGCGAAACTCGCTCCCAAGCCTACAGTTGTAAAGAAAGTCAGCATGAAAAGTCCTTGAAGGGAAGTATCTAAATTAATGCTTAAAAGATTGGTGCTTTTTAATACGGTTGCAATGATGGCAAATAAAAGCCCGCCGACTACCGGGGCAGGAATACAAAACCTATCCAGGAATGTAAGTTTTTTATTTAAAAATGTTCCAATCATAAAGACAGCGACCGCTAAGAAGATCGTAGTTACCTGGTTGATTTCGACTGTCATAGTTTCACTCCTTATTATGTGTGATTCTGGTTGAAATGACGCATGACTTCTGCGATAAGATAAGCAGCAAGCCGGACGGTTCGGTCTCCTTCATCGTATAACGGATTGACTTCTGAGATGTCGAAGCTAAGCAAGTTGTTTTTTGCAGCTATGTATCTCAAAAGTGTTTTAACTGTTTTCGGGTCCAACCCAAAAGGGGAAGGAGCGCTGACTCCAGGAGCTGCATATGAAATAATGGAGTCTGTACACAAAGTTAAAATAAGAAAATCATGTTGGGCAGCAAACTGATCAATTTTTTTAAAGGTTTGCAGAAAATCATTAGCCGCCACGTCTTCCTCGTAAATATAAGTGCAGCCTAGCTTGTCCGCCGTTTGGAAAAGGGCTTCTGTATTTCCAAGCTCTTGGATGCCAATACATAAATAGCCTGCATTTGTATCATGTTCAAGAATTTGTCTGAACATTGTACCGGAGGAAGGGAGAGGATCCTCTCTCATATCAAAGTGAGCATCAATATTGATTATGCCTAATGAAGCATCTGGTCCGATATGGCCCCGGGCTCCTAAATAGTGTCCATATAAGGTTTCATGCCCTCCTCCTAAAATGATCGGAACAGAGGAGCTGTTATATAGCTTGCCGATAGATTCGCCAAGCTCTTTCTGGGCTTTTTCGAGTGCTTCTCCCTCACAAGAAATGTTTCCTATGTCTATTATTTTTTTTTCTAGACGGTATGGAAGGCTTGATAAAAATTGTCTGATCTTATTAGGAGCAAGAGCCGCTCCAAGCCTGCCTTTATTGCGTCTAACTCCTTCCTCACACTCAAAGCCAACAAATCCAAAAGCGCTTTCATTTTCCGCTAATTTTTGGGCATCTTTTAGCGCCACTATCTGATGAAGACGAAAAGAATTCTGATCCTTCTCACTATCAATTCTGCCGTCCCAATATTTTTTATCTGGCAACGTGTAAATAATAATCACCTCATATCTGTATTATCGTTAAATTCTGAAATTATTTACTTTTTTATTATAAAGCAGGCCTATATATAATTACTAATATAGAAAATGTATGTTTCTATAGTTTTTGTCTATAGGAGGATAGAAATGGAAATTCGCCATCTTCAATATTTTATTGCAGTTGCTGAAAAAAACACGTTTACTCATGCAGCCTCCGCTTTGCATATCTCTCAGCCCTCGTTAAGTGCCGCCATAAAAAAATTGGAAAACGAGCTGGGTTTAGTTTTATTGGATCGCAGCAGCAGAGAGGTACAGCTGACGAAAGAGGGGAGAGTGCTGTATCAGGAAGCGAAAAAACTCGTTAATCATTTTGAACATGTGACTGGTGAAATGGAAAGGCTGAAAGAGCATGGCCCTCTTGAATTATCTATTGGGGTGATCGAGTCAACTAAGTATTGGGTACCTAAAGTGCTATCACGTTTTAAAGCGGAGCAGAAAGATGTACGCATTAAATTAATGGACACGTTAAGCCTAACGGATGTCGAAAAAGCTTTAAATAACTTTGATATTCATTTAGCGATAACGAATCAGTACATTAATAATGACGAGATTGAAATGGTGCCTATATATGAAGAAAAGCTGGTTGCATTGCTGCCGGAAAAACACCCTTTGCGGCATCAGTCTTCTCTTGCTGTCGAGAACTTGGACAAACAACCTTTCATTGTGTGCAAAGAAGGATTTCAGACAAGGACGGATGTTTTGCATGCTTTTCAAAAAGCCGGAATTCGGCCGAATATACAATTTGAAATTGAGCGTTTTGAAACAGCTTGTCGGCTCGTTGAAGAAGGATTGGGGATGACGGTTCTTCCAGAGAATTATGTAAAACATTCAGAGAAAACTCTTTTTCATATTAAGCCGTTGGAGGACACGGATTTGTCACGAACCGTCTACTTGGCGTTCGATAAAAATAGATATTTGCCCCCTTTAGTCCTGCAGTTTATTTCTTTAGTGAAAGAGTTTTTTGCAAAGGATTGATTCCATTCTCAAGTAATAGAGCCACCAGTAAGTATCTATTTTTGTCTTTAGTTATGTATTTACGGTTATACAAAAGTAGGAGAACAAAAATTAGATTGGTTATAGAAAAGCTGCCTTTTTAGAGGCAGCTTCTTACAACCGTTGGCCTTGTGGCTGTTTTAAAATTTGAAGAAGAAAGGAGCTATAAAGCAATAGTTCAATAATAAATAATGCAAAGATTAGCGGTGCACCTGCTGTAAGAATCGCAGTTTTCGCATTGACAAGCCAATTCGTCTGCGGCTTCACGAGAGAAGTAAACGTATAAAACATACCAAAGGTGAACAACCTGCTCCATTGGGTGACATGATATGTCCAGATCCCCTTCTTGACTCCATCATATCTTAAGCGTTGAACAAGCCTGCAAATTTCAAGGGATTCAACGAAAAGAAAAACGATACTGACGAATATCCACCATAAGACAGCCGAACCTCCGTTAATAGCACCTGAGGAAATACCGGCAAATCCGGTAATAGATAAAGCGCCATGTAAGATGCAATTAGTATTAGCCCAGTGCTCTTTCATATTCCAGCCAGCTGTGAAAAGATGCCGGATGATCAAGAAGGTGCCAACAGCATAAAAAACAATTCCAATAATAAGGAGCGTCCAGTTAAACAATGAAGGAATCTCCCTGTAGATTTCATTCAACAACAAGACGAGAGATTGAGTGCTAACGGTAGTGAGCAGTAAAATCCCGTGTATATTTACTTTTTGGCTTCCTCTTAATTCGTAAAAAGACCGGCTGGCCTGCCATAGATAGTAGGGCCAAAGGAAAATGGAAATATATAAAAGAAGCCATGTAGCCCATTGCCAATAGCTGAATTGCTCAAAAATAAGAATGGCGCAGATGGAAGTACCAGCGATCCAGGTACCAATACCGAACCGGTTCAACGGGTCGACGATATGCAAAGGGATAAATCGCTTATAAATAAACGATAGAATAATGGAAAAAGAAAATGTGAGCCATAGAGCGATGATCACTGCGCTTAGCAGCTGAACAAGGAAAGAATGGGAACCTGCCATGTGAGAAAGCACGCCGCGGATTATAATGCCAAGAGCCATAACGATTGCTGGGGTAGAGGTCTTAATGAAAATTTTTTTGAGAAAAATAAAAGTCATTAAACAAATAGAAATGACTATAAATAATATCAAGTAGAACATTGCTTTCACCACTTTTATAGAGTATTTTCATAGAATAACATGACCTCTAAAGAAAAGGGAGAGGATAAATAGTAGGGAATTACTCCTCCTTCTATAGTATTTCCTAGGATTTTACTACCAAAAATAACAAAAAAACCTATTTATCGAAACTTTTCGACCTGCAATTCGTATAGAATAGGTAGAAGACATATATAAGGGAGGAACCATCTATGAAGAAATGGACAGGATGGATAGCAGCAGGAGTATTGACTCTTGGTCTTGCTGCTTGTGGAGAAACGGCAAAGCCAACGCCGGAAACACCAAAGGAAGAGACGAGCGAGAAGACGTTAGGAGAAGTGTTTAATGAGGCGGTTAAAGTTTCTAATGAAACAAAAAGTGTAAGCGCCAAGATGGATATGAAGCAAAAGATCAGTTATCCAAAAGAAGAACAATCCATGGATACAGCGATGAATATGGATATGAACATAACGATGAAGCCGCTTGCAGTTTATCAAAAGGGTACGATGGCAGTTCCAGGTGAAGGCGGCGAGCAAGCAAAGCCGATGAATATTGAGTCATATATGACAGAAGAAGGATTTTACATAAACGAGCCTGAGAGCGGGCAATGGATTAAGATGCCAAAAGAAATGTACGATCAAATGATGAATATGTCTCAGCAGCAAGTGGAGCCTGCAGAACAGCTGAAGCAGCTCGAACAGTTTAAGGATGATTTTAAATTCGAGCAGACGAAAGATGAGTACGTATTAAAACTAGATGCTGCAGGAGAAAAGTTTAATAAACTCATAGAAACACAAATGTCTCAAATGACGCAAGGGGCAAACGGTGAAGAAGCAAAGGCAATGATGGAGCAAATGATGAAGGCAATGAAAGTTGAAAAGGTAAATTACACTATTTATATTGATAAAGACTCGTTCCAGACGAACAAAATGGATGTAGACATGGATATGTCTATGGATATAGAAGGAAATGCAATGAAAACGTCTCAAGTGATGCATATTGTTTATAGCGATTACAATAAGGTAGCACCAATTACAGTTCCAGAAGAGGTTAAGAATAAAGCTCAGGAAATGCCAATGCCAGCTATGGAATAATAATGGGGCCCTGCTTTTATAAGCGGGGTTTTTTTATGTACAAGTAGGTAACACTATCTAGCCCATGATTTACATGCTTATTTTTTATGATAAAGAAGATTCTTTTCAGATAAACTACTAGTGATTCAAGATAACCTGCTTTTCATTCATGATAGAATCCTAAATCTCATGAAAAATACGGCCTGGTTTCAAATCGTCCTTCAATCATATTTTTGAGTGAAGGACTTTTACTTGCAGCTAATAGCCATGGATCATGATTATAAAAATGCATACGTATACCGCATGGTATCTGTCTAGACGGCAGTGTAAAATGATAGGAAGCTTAAATGAAAGAAAGGTGATTTTGATGAATGTATTATTCGTCATGATCGGCGGGTTTTTAGGCGCTATATGCAGATACTTATTGGGAGAATGGATTCATACAGCGCATGGTTTTCCGGTGGGTACTTTATTGATTAATCTGATTGGCTGTTTATTTCTTGGTTGGTTTCTAACGTATGTCAGTCAAAACAAGAAAATAAAGCCTGAAATTACTTTATTAATAGGAACAGGTTTTGTCGGCTCCTTCACTACTTTTTCGACATTTTCAGTGGAAGTGATGCAATTATTTGGGGAGGGGCGCTTTCTTATCGCATTGTTTTATATTCTATCCAGCCTGTTACTTGGCTTACTGTTGGCTGGAGTGGGGCGCAGATGGGCATTATCCAATGAAAAAGAAGGTGTAAAAAGATGATTTGGCTAATTGGGTTGGGTGGGGCTTTAGGTGCGGCTGCTAGGTTTTTTATAGGTGGGATTCTCAATAAAAAATCATTATTTCCAATCGGCACGTTGCTGATAAACCTTATTGGTTCTTTCCTGCTTGGCTGGCTCGCTGGCCTTCATTCATCCAGCCGTATTAGTGATGAACTGTGGTTTTTAGGAGGTGTCGGCTTTTGTGGAGCGTATACAACCTTCTCTACATTTGGTTATGAAACGATTACGCTGGCTGAAGCAGGGAGAACTAAATCAGCCGCTGTTTATGTAGCTGTTTCTGTGATAGGTGGCTGTATCGCAGCGGCGATCGGATTGATCATGTAAAGAGAAATGACAAAGTACAAATCATTCCAATAGCTCATTGAGGTATTGTCACGTGTCTTTATAAAGACATTAATAAACAAAGCCGGTTAACACCAGTTATTAAAAAGGGGTTAACTGGCTTTTTTGATTGCTTCGGAATAAAAGAGAGTCAAGAACAGAGGGTGAGCATAATTTTATGATGGATAATCTAGAGTGACAATCAAATCGTTACATATTGTCATAATTCATGAGCTGTATTCATACCGTACCATTTGGTGGGAAAAGCATGATTTTTTTCACGTGAACGCAAAAGAGAGGCAGATGTCTTAGGAAGATACTGAATGGGGGAAAGAGAAGTTAGGCATTGTCGATGAAGACGTTGAAGAGGTTTAGGCTCTGTATGAGGAGAACCAGAGTAAGTGAGTGCAGGTTGCTGCCAGCTAGTAAAGGGTGGTTTAGCCAGGTCATTTTTTTATAAGGGAAAGGTAAGACAGAAGAAAAATTGCTATTAGACACAGAGACCTATTGGCTCTTATAATTAAAATTAAAATATTTTAAATAATTTAACAATAGGTAAAGGAGAATTTAATGGAACAGTTGGCAGCGGAAACAAATAAGGGAATGCCAAAAAAGAGTTATTCGCTTATGACGCTTGTCTTTTTTTGCAGCGGGCTATTCATTGTATCAGCTCTTTTTGTAACCATCCCACTTAATCCGGTGTTTATGGCTGAATTTCATCTTACGGCAGAAAGAGCCGCATTAGCGACGAGTGTGTGTTCGTTATGCTATGCACTTGGGACAGTTTTCTTCGCGCCTTTTTCTGATCGGTACGGGCGAAAACGAGTGATTTTGTTTGGCTTATTTGCACTGGTGATTATTTCACCAGTGATAGGCCTGCTAAATAACTATGAAAGTATTCTTTTATTTCGAGGCATTCAAGGGTTTATGGCTGCTTCGTTTGCACCAACTGCGTTAACTTTCATTACAGAGCTGTATCCTTCTAAAAAAAGGGTAACGGCTATTGGTTTTATCAGTGCTGGATTTTTAATGGCAGGAATTATCGGGCAAATATACAGTAGCGTGATCAATGACCTGTTTAGCTGGAATTACGTGTTTTATATATTTGGATTAGTGTATGTCGTAATGGCGCTGGCATTTTATACGGTTGTTCCAGAAGGCACTGCTTTCCCATCTGGGAAAAAGAAATCTATTGGCGGGGCTTTTGCTAGTGTATTATCTCAACACTTCTTTCGTCTTTGCTATTTTATTACCATTCTGTTGTTATTAAGCTTTGTAGGGATGTATACCACACTGGAGAACTATTTGCGCGAAGCTTATGCGCTGGAGGCTACACAGATTTTACTCGTTAGGTCAGCTGGAGTCATCGGCATGATGCTCGCGCCGTTTGGTGGCAGACTTGCTTCGCGATTCGGAACGTTTCCATTGATGCGGAGCGGTCTCATTTCAGCAGCGCTAGGCCTTTTTTGTATGGGGATTTCAGGAAATCTCTTCCTGATGATAATAATGAGCATTGTCTTTACAGCAGGAATTTCCGTTACCGTTCCTGCACTGATTTCGCTGCTCGGCCAACATGGAGGCAGAGAAAAGGCAGCGGCCATGTCATTATATTCTTTCTTTTTATTTATCGGATCAACGATCGGGCCGATAATTGCCGTGTTGCTTATGAAAACAGAGAATTACGTGCTGGCATTTGAAATGCTAGCTGTTTTACTAGCCAGTGGTTTTTGTATTACATTTCCGCTTGCTAAACAGGCAGCAAAGCGATAGGGACTGCTTGTTTTGCTGTTACAAAAATAAACAGTTTCGCGCAGGCCTTGTAGTGTGCCTGCGCGAAGCTTTTTTAGGGGGGAGTATTTTGATTAAAATAAAACTGGTTGTTCCGCGTAAAGGCTACATTAAAGAGGCATTTGAGCGATTTGAGGAATTTAACCAGCTGGAGGAAAGAGAAAATCAACATGGGAAAATGGCAGAAATTGAGCTGGAAGAGGTAGTAGTGGCTGCCCACAAGATTGCAGAATTAGAATTGGATGCTGATGTTATCATATCAAGGGGATTAATGACAAAGCTTTTAAAAGAACATAATGAATTTATGCCAATTGTGGACATTCCAGTGCAAGGGATCGACTTGATTCGCTGTTTGTCCGACTGCAAGGCACGCTTCGGGAGAAAGAAAGTGGCTGTGATCGGTGCTCTTAATATGATTTACGGAGTGGAAAATCTGGCGGATATCGTTGACTTGCCGATTCAGTCTTATATTTTGGAAGACATAGAAAAATCAGCGAGTTTAGTAGACTTAGCTGTCAATGAAGGCTGTGAGATCGTAGTGAGCGGATTGAGCACTACTGAATATGCAGAAGCCATTGGTTTGGGGGCCGCTATTGTAGAGACAGGAAAGGAGTCCTTCCGGCAGGCTTTAATTGAGGCAAAGAGGCTGGCACTCGTCAGTTTGAGGGAGCAGGAAAAAGCTGAACGCTACCAGACCATTCTTAACCATGCATATGAAGGGGTAGTAGCCATCGATTTAAAAGGAGAAATTTCTGTTTTCAACACGGCAGCCCGTGAAATTCTGGCCATCTCCGAGAAAAATTTAATTGGACAGTCTATCTACGAGGTTTTGCAGAAAGGAAAGTTCAGGGATTTGCTGCTCAATGAAGGCGATTATCATGAGGAGATTGTTTCTTATCAGTCTGTACAATTGTCGGTAAAAAAAGTTGGAAACTTTCTAAAAGGAAAGAAAGTCGGTAATATGGTTGCTTTTCAAGACGTGACCGGCATTCAGGAAATGGAAGGGAAAATCCGTAAAAAAATTTATTCCCGTGGACACGTAGCAAAGTACACATTTGCAGATATTCTGTTTTGCAGCACGGAAATTGAAAAAACAATTGAGACGGCGAAGCGTTACAGTGAAGTGGACTCCAATATTTTAATCATCGGGGAAACAGGTACAGGAAAAGAAATATTTGCTCAAAGTATCCATAATCACAGCAGGCGGAAGGGCAATCCGTTTGTAGCGATTAACTGTGCAGCTCTCCCTGAAGATTTGCTGGAAAGTGAGCTGTTTGGTTATGCAGAGGGTGCTTTTACAGGAGCAATGAAAGGCGGAAAGCAAGGTTTTTTTGAACTGGCCCATCGGGGAACGATCTTTTTGGATGAGATTGGAGAAATTTCCCCAAAGCTTCAAAGCCGGCTGCTCCGCGTGCTTCAGGAAAGGGAGATTATGCGTATCGGAGACGACAAAATTATTCCGGTCGATGTGAGGATCATTGCAGCTACGAATAAAAATCTTATTCATATGGTCAAAGCTAGTGACTTTCGCGAAGACCTCTATTATCGCTTAAGTGTATTGGATCTTAACCTTCCGCCTCTTCGAGAGCGCAGGGAAGATATTCCGGTGCTAGTCAATGCTTTTATCGGCAAATCCTTTCCAGGTCATACACATCCTATGATCACTGAGGCAGCTTGTCAAAGGTTAAGCGAAGCAAGCTGGGAAGGAAACGTGCGCCAATTGCAAAACTTTTGTGAGAGGTTAATGGTTCTTTGCAAAGGAAGAATCATTGATATATACGACATTGAAAAATACCTGCCGGATACAAATGAGGAAAGAGAACGTCCATTCCAGGAATCAAAGAGAAATGTTGCGAGGGCATCCTCGGTGTCTGAGCGTGAACAAATTATGCAGGTATTGAAAAATTGTCATTATAACAAAGGGAAAGCGGCAGACGAATTGGGAATGAGCCGTACAACTTTGTGGAGAAAGATAAAACAGTGGAACATTGAAACGAAATGAAACATTTTGAAACGAAATGATTCGCAGTGAAACATTTTGTTAAAAAGTTATATGAGGCATCAATCATACAAAACGGCTTTCTATCAAAAAAAATGGATTTTTGAAAATTGGCACAATTTTTGCAAATACATATATAAAAGGGTGAACAAGATGTTAATAAAAAAATGAATCATCATCTCAACATGAAAGAGGGGAAAATGTGAGCTATCTAGTGTATATTCCTCAAGATATTGAAGAAGCGGGAAAAAATTATTTACTCGAAAGGGGATACAAGCTTAGAATAGGTTCTAATTTGTCACAACAAACCCTTGAAGAAGAAATTAAAGATTGTGATGCCTTGTTAACAAGATCAATCGCTATCATTAACAAAGAGGTCATTCAGTCAGGGAAGAAGTTGAAAGTGATTGCTAAGTATGGAGTAGGCTTGGACAATATTGACGTAAAGACAGCTACAGAGAGAGGGATTTATGTAACGAATACTCCAGAGGCAAATGCAAATACAGTTGCTGAGCATGTGATGGCATTTATTCTAACTCTGTCCAAACAATTGTTATCAGCCGATAAAGAATTAAGAACTGGCAACTATGGAGTTCGTCATCTGCTGTCCAGCATGGATCTTGAGGGGAAGACATTAGGGATTATTGGCTTGGGAAGAATAGGAAAACTATTGGCACAAAAGGCAGCCAAAGGTTTTGGCATGAAGGTTATCGGTTATGATCCTTATTTAGCTGCAAGTACGAGTTCGGATTTGGACATTGTGACAGACTTGGAATGGGTATTTCGAAATGCTGATGTGATTAGCTTACACCTGCCATTAAGTGAAACAACAAAAGAAACGATAGGAAGCCGGGAGTTTTCCTGGATGAAGCCGTCTGCTTATTTTGTTAACGCTTCCAGAGGAGGCATCGTAAGGGAGAAGGACTTAATCGAGGCTTTAACAACTGGTAAGATTGCCGGAGCAGGAATAGACGTATTTGAAATAGAACCGCCTGATAGAGACAATCCGCTTTTTCAGCTGGAAAATGTAATTGTGAGCCCGCATAGCGCGGCACTGACGAAAGAAGCCTCTGTACGGATGGCCGTTCATGCGGCAATGCAAGTAGATCAAGTACTTAGAGGAGAAAGGCCCGACTGGGCCGTTAATGATTTACTAAATAAGGAGATATCAATATAACGGACGAAAATAGTTTCTTCGCAGCGGCTAAGTAAATAATTTTATGGACAATAAGGACGGTGAGCAGATGAAAAAGCTGGTTTATTTAACAAGTACGATACCGGCACTTGGTTCGCTTGTTGTAATTAATCGGGTAGAACCCTACGTACTTGGAATGCCGTTTGTACTTTTTTGGGCCATTTGCTGGGTCTGCCTGACATCGTTGTTCTTAATTATTACGAACAAACTGGATCCTGCCAATAAGGAGGAAGAATAAATATGAATACAGCCCTTTTGGTTATTCTTTTCTTTCTCATTTTATGTATCTGGCTGGGGCTTCGAGCGCGTAAGGGAAAGAATATGAGCCTAGAGCAGTGGGCTGTCGGCGGACGCGGCTTTGGAGGCATTATCGTTTTTTTCTTAATAGCAGGCGAAATGTTTACAACCTATACATTTTTAGGAGCGAGCGGCGGTGCTTATAGGTCAGGTATTCCACCCGCTTTATATGCTTTCAATTGTTTTTACTTTGTAATCGCTTACTGGTTGCTGCCGCCAATCTGGAAATATGCTAAGGAAAATAATGTGATATCCCAATCTGATTTTTACGACAAAAAGTACACCAGTCCGGCATTAGGTGTTCTTGTAGCCATCATTAGTGTAATTTCTATCATTCCTTATTTAATTATGCAACTAAAAGGATTAGGGATTATTGTATCGGAAACTTCTTATGGCTCTATCTCCCCGAATATGGCCATCATGGTAGGCGTGATTGCGATCACGATTTATGTCACCGCTTCAGGTATGCATGGTGTAGCCTGGACGGCCGTTATCAAGGATATTATGATTTTGGCAGTTGTGGTCTTTATGGGAGTGTACTTTCCGCTTCATTATTACGGAGGCTTGCAGCCAATGTTTGAAGCGATCGATACAGCTAAAGATGGGTTTCTAGTCTTTCCAGAGGAAGGGTTGAGCGTTTCGTGGTTTATTTCTGCCACGATCATGACGGCGCTGGCATTCTATATGTTTCCTCATATGCTGGCGGGAGTGTTTTCTGCCAAAAGTCCAAAATCACTTCGCTGGAATGCCGGAATCATGCCAATTTATCAGGTAATCATCATTTTTTCACTACTTATCGGTTTTTCAGCCATTCTGCAAGCTCCAAATCTGCAGGGGGCCGAAGCAGACTTGGCTTTATTTAAAATGGCAAAGATGTCGTTTGATCCCTGGTTTGTCGGTGTCATTGGAGCTTCGGGAGCAATGGCAGCGCTAATTCCAAGCTCGTTAGTACTAACAGCAACAGCTACTATTCTTTCTAAAAATATTTATAAAGTATGGAAGCCGGATACATCGGATGTCCAGCTGGCAAGGTTAAGTCGAATATTGGTGCCGATCATTGCATTGGTGACTCTTTACTTTACCTTTAATGGCGGAAACTCAATTTTTACATTGTATTTAATGGCTTACAGCTTCATGGCACAATTATTCCCGGCATTGTTTTTCAGTTTGTGGAAAAAGAACCCGGTTACTGTACAAGGAGCTTTTGCTGGAATGATTGTTGGGATTTTGATTGTCGTCTATTCCACAATCTCGGGCACAACGCTAGCTACACTATTTCCAACATCCCCGCAAGTAATTAAAGATCTTGACGTAGGATTGGCTGTGCTGCTCATTAATGTCGCGATTACACTTGGGGTAAGCGCTATCACAAGAAAGCCCTTCATTAAGAAAGAAACAAATAACGATGTAACTGATGTAGCAAACTGATCAACTACCTTTAAAAATTTAATCATTATCATTTACTAGAGATAGAAACAGGAGGAGTACCTATGAAAGTTAGTGGAGGCAAAGCAGTTGTAGATGTCATGGTGAAAGAAGGAGTAAAGAAAGCTTTTTGTGTACCGGGAGAAAGTTATCTCGGTGTTATGGATGCACTATATGAGCATCCTGAAATTGAGCTGATCTCCACTCGTCACGAGGGAGGGGCCTCTTTCATGGCAGAAGGGTATGCCAAAGCATCCGGCACGATAGGCGTTTGTATGGCAACAAGAGGAGTAGGAGCTACAAATTTGGCGATTGGCATTCATACAGCTGCCCAAGACTCTACACCATTAGTGGCACTTATTGGCCAGGTAGAACGGCCTTTTAAAGAAAAGGAAGCTTTTCAAGAGGTGGATCTGGCCGGTTTTTTCAGTCACCTATGCAAATGGACAGTAGAGATTGACCGAGTGGAAAGAATTCCTGAATTGCTGCACCGGGCATTTCATATGGCACGCTCAGGACGACCAGGGCCGGTTTTAGTGGCGCTGCCGCATGATATGTTGGAAGACGAAGCCATCATGGCTGAATATTCAACTTACCTTTCCAGCCGACCGCGTGCACATGTAGATGAAGTGGAACGAGTAGTAGAAGAAATAAGCCAAGCAAAGCGACCGATTTTAATGGCAGGAGGCGGTGTTATCCATGCCAAAGCACAGTCGCTGCTCGTACAGTTTGCTGAAAAAATGAATCTTCCTGTAGTAACGGCTTTCCGCCGATTTGATGCCTTTCCTAATACGAATGCCTGCTATGCAGGATGGCTCGGATTCGGAACACCAAGCAGCTTGCTTGATGAAATACGGGATGCGGATGTGGTCATCGCTTTAGGAACACGCTTTTCTCAGGTAGGCACTCAGGATTATACATTGCTGTCAGAACAGACAAAATTGATTCATATCGATATTTGTCCGGATATCTTTGGAAAGGTGTATCTTCCTTCTATAGCCATCGAAGCAGATGCAAAAAGCTTCCTGGAGATAGCATTAGAGGCTGCTGAATCAAAAACGATCCGTACAGATAAAGAAAGAGTTGAACAATTGCATGTGGCCTATATGGACTTTTCGGAAACAAAAGCAGATTATACAGAGAAGTTTACAGATATGGATGGATTTATGCATGATATTGTTGCCCAGCTTCCAAAGGATACAATTATTACAAATGATGCTGGAAACTTCTTTGGCTGGCTTTCCCGTTACTACCGGTTTGAAAAGGAAAATACGTATGTCGGACCAACATCCGGAGCAATGGGATACGGACTGCCTGCAGCCATTGGGGCGAAATTGGCCCATCCTGACAGGCCTGTTGTATCCTTCTCGGGAGACGGCGGTTTTATGATGACGATGCAAGAGATTGAAACGGCTGTGCGATATAAAATTCCTGTGATAGCGATTGTCGTGAACAATAACATTTACGGAACGATTCGCGCTCATCAGGAACTCCATTTCCCGGATCGAATGATTGGGACGGATTTAACAAATCCGGATTTCGCTGAAATGGCCCGTTTATTTGGAGCCCATGGAGAAAAAGTGGAAAAGAACACTGAATTCGTACCAGCATTGCAGCGAGCCATGGCTTCTGGAATGCCTGCTGTAATAGAAGTAGTTACTAACCCTGAAATTATTTCTGTAAGCCAGGACAAGACAAAAGTACAAGAGAAACTCGTATCTAGTAATTAATCCAAACAGGAACGTTGCCTTTCAAACGATTATCACTTTTTAAAAAGACATTTAGGGGGTTTCATAATGACAAAACCATATTTAGTTGTAGAGTGGAATGATACAGAAACAGATGCAAAAGGATGGCTTGTTGTCCATAATTTTGTAAAAGGCTATACCGGCGGCGGTACGAGAATGCATCCAACGGTAACAAAAGAAGAGGTTGAAAGATTAGCTGAAGCGATGGCTTATAAATATGTAGCCTGTGAATGTGGAACAACGGGCGGTTGTAAAGCCGGCATTGCTTATGATTACAAAGCACCGGATGCCTATGCAGTATTAAGAAGATTCTTGATTGCGATGATGCCTTATATTGATATCGGTGTATCTTTGGGAAGTGATTTAGGCACTAAATATGAAGACGTGCTTAAAGTATTCAATGAATTCGGCATTGATATTCCTCTTACAAAATCAATGAAGAGAAATCCAGATGTTCTGCAAGGAATAAAGGACTTTGATGAACTATTAGGAACAAGAATTGAGGGGTTGCTTCTAAATGATGTAGTAACGGGGTATGGTGTGGCATTTTCCGCAGATGAAGCTTGGAAGTTTAAAAATGGAAAAGAAGATGCAAAAGTTGTCATCCAGGGATTTGGCTGTGTAGGAGCAAGCTGTGCGTTGAAAATGTCTCAGCTAGGCTATAAAGTCGTTGGAATTTCCGATGCAAATTTGCTAGTAACATGTGAAGAGGGATTGGATATCCAGAAGCTGATTGACCATAAAAACATTTACGGTGAAATGGATCAAGCTTATTTCGAGCCAAACTACGCTGTAAGACCGAATACAGAATGGCTAAATGTAGATTGTGATATATTGATTCCTTCCGCTCTGGAAGATGTTATCAACGCATCTAATGCTGAAAATGTAAAAGCAAGCCTGATTGTCGAAGCGGCAAACATTCCGATTTCTGCCGAGGGAGACGAAATCGTCAAGCAAAGAGGGATTGATATCGTAAATGACTTCGTCGCCAACCTGGGAGCAATCCGATTTTACGATGCAGTTATTTTTGGCCTCGTTGACCCAAATCCGCAAGCTGTCATTGATGATATTGAAAAGCTGTGCCGCAAAAATACGAATCGCTTGTTTACGGAAGCAAAAAATCAAAACAGATATCAAAGAGAAGTGGCTTATGAAATTTTTAAACCAACGATTAGCGATTTATTAGAGTATGAAGAGCCGAGCGAAACAGTAGCTGCCCAGAAGTGAAGATTAATTTCCGAATAATGTAAATATTGAAAATAATGATTCATTTTCCAGAGTGTGGGAGCACGCTAACGGTTAGAAACGGGGGGAATATAATGCACACAGAACAAGGGAACCAACCAAAAGAATTACAGCGTTCGATGAAGAGCCGGCATTTATTTATGCTTTCCTTAGGTGGGGTCATTGGCACTGGTCTTTTTCTAGGATCGGGTTATGCCATCGGTGAAGCAGGCCCTGCAGGGGCCATCGTAGCTTATTTAGTCGGTGGTTTATTAATGTACCTAGTAATGGTCTGTCTCGGCGAATTATCAGTCATCATGCCGGTATCAGGTTCTTTTCAAGCCCATGCTGCTCGGTTTATCGGACCGGCTACCGGATTTGTTATCGGCTGGACGTATTGGATGAGTTGGGCCCTTTACGTCGGTCTGGAGTTTATAGCGGCAGGTTTGCTCATGTCCAGATGGTTCCCTGATACGCCCGTGTGGGTATGGTGTACAGTTTTTGCCTTACTCTTATTTGGTATCAACGCTTTGACAACGAGAAGCTTTGCAGAAACAGAATATTGGTTCTCAGGAATTAAAGTGCTTACCGTTATTTTATTCATTGTTATTGGCGGGGCTGCCATGTTTGGGATCATCCCGATGGAAGGAAATCCTGCGCCATTCCTGACTAACTTTGTCGGTGACGGATTATTCCCTACCGGATTTACCGGCATATTTATTTCGATGATGACAGTTGTGTATGCCTTCCAAGGATCAGAAATCATGGGGGTGGCAGCCGGGGAAACAGAAGAACCGGAGAAAAACATTCCGCGGGCGATACGGAGCATCGTTATCCGCATATTGCTTTTCTACGTTCTTGCTACTTTTGTTCTTTCCGCCATTGTTCCATGGAAAGAAGCAGGTGTATTGGAAAGTCCCTTCGTTACTGTATTCGAAATGACAGGCATTCCTTATGCGGCTGACATTATGAACTTTGTTATCTTAACAGCAGTTCTTTCAGTAGGAAACACAGGATTGTTTGCTTGTACGAGAATCCTTTTCTCACTTTCTCAAACCGGAATGGCACCGGCTGCATTTGGAAAGGTTAATCGCCGCGGTGTTCCGATGAACGCTTTGCTTGTCACTCTTGTTTTTGCCTTGTTGTCTTTGCTTACTAGTGTAGTAGCAGAAGAAACATTGTTTGTGGTGCTGCTTGCCATCAGCGGGGTTGGAGGAGTACTTACTTGGATGGCCATCGCTTTTGCCCAGTATCGATTCCGCAAGCAATACATTAGAGAAGGTGGAAGGGTTGAGGATTTAAAGTTTAAAGTTCCTTTCTTCCCGTTCGTACCGATTCTTTGTCTGATCATGTGTACAGGTATTTTTGTGTTCACTGCTTATGATCCGACACAGCGCACTTCGTTATATTGGGGCTTCGGCTTTGTTGCTGTTTGTTATCTCTTCTACTATTTCAAATTTACGAGAAAAAAGGCGGAAGCACCTGCCTTAACAACGACAGCCGAACAGCCTGATAAATTAGCTCCATAAAAAGCAGGTGTGAGGGGACTCTTCAGCCTCATGATAAAAGGAGTCCCTTTCAAAAGAATGATAATTTAGCAGCAGAAAAATAGATTATGGGAGGAGAACACATGCGTTATTTAAACTACATTAATGGTCAATGGAAAGAACCATCTACAGGAGAATATAGAGAAGATCTTAGTCCGCATAACGGAGAGAAGCTTGGGGAGTTTCCTTCCAGTGCAGCATCGGATTTACATGAGGCAGCAGTTGCTGCAAAAGAGGCGTTTCCTGCCTGGAAAAAGCTTTCGTTTCAACAACGCGCTTCTTATTTGCAAAAAGCGGCCGCTATTTTAAAAGCCAATATACAGGAAGTAGGGCGGGACCTTATAAAAGAAGAAGGAAAAACATATACGGAAGGAATGGGCGAGGCTAATCGTGCAGTCAGCATTCTTGAGTACTTCGCGGCAGAAGCAAAGCAGCCGCTAGGGCAGGTCATTCCTTCAGCCAATGCAGAGACCTTTTTATACACATCACGCACACCGCTCGGGCCAGTTGGGCTGATTACACCATGGAACTTTCCAATTGCTATTCCTGTGTGGAAAATGGCACCGGCTCTCATTTACGGAAACACAGTAGTTATTAAACCAGCTGATTTGACACCAAAATCAGTCTACCACGTGATGAAAGCATTCGATGAAGCTGGCCTTCCAGCGGGCGTTGTAAACTGTGTGTTTGGCAGAGGTTCTGTGATCGGTAATGAACTAGTGAAGCATCCGGCTATAAAAGCTATTTCTTTCACTGGGTCTAATCAGGTGGGCCGGGAAATTCAAAGGCAAGCTATTGAAAGCGGAAAGAAAGTACAGATGGAAATGGGCGGAAAAAACCCGCTTATTGTTTTAGAAGATGCTGATCTAGAGAGAGCGGTCGAAATTGCTGTGGGCGGTGCTTTTAAATCGACAGGACAAAAGTGTACAGCAACGAGCCGGGTCATTGTGGAAGAAGGAATTTATGAAGCGTTCCGTGATCGTCTTATCGAGCGAACAAAACAGTTAAAAATCGGCGATCCTCTCGATGAAACAAATTATATCGGGCCTGCTGTGTCAAAAGCACAGCGCGATGGAGTCATGGAAATGATTGAAGCGGGGAAAGCAGAAGCTTCACTTTTATGTGGGGGAGAAATCCCGGCTGAAGAGGAGTTACAGAACGGCTTCTATGTTCAGCCGACCGTATTTGAAAACGTTCCGCAAGATGCCCGCATTGCCCGTGAAGAGATTTTTGGACCGGTCATCGCTTTGTTTAAAGTGAAAAATTACGAAGAAGCAGTAGAAATGGCCAATGATACTGAATATGGCTTGAGTGCGGCAATCTGTACAAATAATTTAACACTAGCACAGCGCTTTGTTGAAGACGCCGAGGTGGGGCTGGTACACGTGAATTCTGAAACGGCCGGAACCGAACCGCAATTGCCGTTTGGCGGCAACAAAAACTCAAGCACCGGAAGCCGTGAGCAAGGGAAAAGTGCGATTGAATTTTATACCGAAGTAAAGACAGTTTATATGGATCGTATGTAGTCCGCAAGAGAAATAAACATTTTAATTGATTATAAATGATGAGAGGGGCCTTTATTATGACAGCAACAGAAAAATTAGAGTTTAATTCTACACAACCTTATTCACGTTATGTGGATCCAGCGGTGTTCAAAGAAGAAAGAGAAAAGATATTTTCTAAGAATTGGATTTTCATTGGTCATGCGAGCCAGCTGGCAAAGCCGGGTGACTTTCTGACGATGGATGTGGCGGGAGAGCCAATCATTGTAACACATGATAAAGATGGTGAATTGCGTGCTTTTTATAATATTTGTCCACACCGTGGAATGAAAGTGGAGCAGAAGGATCAGGGCAACAAAAAAATATTGCAATGTAAGTATCACGGCTGGACATTTAAATTAGATGGGAGTGTCAACCGAGCACCTAACTTTAAAACAACTGAGCTGGGAGCACACAGCTGTATGAAGTCAGTTCGTTTGGAGGTACATCATTCCTTAGTTTTCGTTAATTTGGATGAGCAAGCACCATCGATGTCAGAAGCTTATCAAGAGTTTTTAGGAGAGATGGCGAAGTTCTCCTTCTTTGATTCAGTGAAGCTGATTAGAGAAACACGCCGTGTTGTAAAGGCAAACTGGAAGGCCGTTGTTGACAATTATCTTGAGTGCGATCACTGTGCCATCGCTCACCCGGGATTTGCTAAGTCCTACGACTTATCGAATTTCTGTACAACGGCACACGATAAATTTACTCATCAATATATGGCAGCCAGTAAAGGTGCTGACGAAAGTGAGCTTGCTCGCTTTTACTGGATCTGGCCGAATATGATGATCAATGTCTATCCGGGAGATGGCAATGTTAACACGATTCAAGTTGTTCCTTTGGATGAAGGCACTTCACTTGGAATCTACCGGGATTATTCAATTGATGAAACGGCTACAGCAGAGAAAGAAGAATATTTCAAATTTGTGGATCAAGTAAGGCTGGAAGACTTTGAACTAGTGGAAGAGCTACAGAAAGGCTTGGGCTCCAAAGCATTTGCAAACGGAATCTTTTCTCCAACTGAAAATGCGGAGGAATATTTTCATCAACTTGTTGACGTAGCCTTGAAGAGCGAATAATCGACTAATAGTTGAGATTGATTAAATCGGAGGATAAGAACATATGGACCAAGGTAATAAAATGTATGACATCACAATTATCGGGGGAGGGCCAGTAGGATTATTCACCGCTTTCTATGCGGGAATGAGACAGATGTCTTGCAAGATCATTGA
>NZ_JBIQDP010000024.1:0-75383 GCF_045370945.1 Pseudobacillus sp. 179-B 2D1 NHS | reverse complement strand
TTACCATATCAGATATTCAGATACTTTTTATCATAGCTCTAAGAGCGTTCTGACGTAGGTAATCACCATTTAGCACATATAAGAACTAGCACGATGTAATGTCGGATATGACGTTCGTCCTTTACTACTTATTGTAGTTGGTCAACGATAGACTACTCACTTCTGACACGCAATTAATCAGAGTGTATTCCAGTATTAGCTTGCAATTAACCATACTGTTTCGTTGTATGACGTATATAACCATCTTCCGTCATAGGTGGACCATTAACCCCCTCGGACTGTCATTCAGGCAGTTTAGCTTTTATCCTCATTTACATCTTTTCACCTTGCTATTCAGTCGTATCGTAATGGTTCGATAACTTATAGCTTTCCAAACATGCTACACTCCCCGATATTTGGTTTCCCTCACGGATAAGTTTGGTGGTGATAGGCATTGTAGTCTTACCTACTCCTTGCTAAGGGAGATTTCTTATATGACCTTATGGTCGCACCTGAGTATGCCCAACCGCTCCCGCATAGGAGGTATTTAAATCTGTAGAAAATGTAGTCTCTACGCGGTGAATAGCAGCAAGATATTCCCATGGCACTCCGTACTTTTGAGAAGCCGACAGATAATGCGGCATAAATTGTGGAGGAACTCCTGCTCCTGGAATGATATTTCCGTCAATGGAATAACATCCATCCTCGAAAGAAATATCATGGCCATTCAACCAGGCAATATAATACATAGGTGTACCTGTTGCATATTCATATAACATTTCAAATATTTTTTTATCTTCTTCGTTGTAACCTTGCGAGTTTAAAATTGCATCTAACATGGAGTAGTCATATTGATGTTGATAATTCGTCTGGACATAATACGTTTCTTTGGTTTGTGGGTCACCCCCACTCCAACCTGTGGTCTGCTTTTCGTAGTCGGCGGACATGTTCCCATTCCATGCTGTGACACCTACTAATTGCGTTACCTTTCGAGTTGTCTTAGACGTACTCCAAGAACAATTTTCTCCATTTTCATCACAGGATCTTGTCCTTGTTTCGGTTACCTCTGTATAGGTTTCATATTCAAATTGTGGTTTTAATTTATCTGCAAAGATTTTCAATATTTTTTTGTAATCGTGTAATGGGTCTGCTTTACCTTTCTCCTCAAAATCTTTGGTTAAGGAGTCCATTTGTACAACTGCTGCCAATAACTCTTCGGGCACTCGGTATACAAATTGTTCAGGTTTGCTTTGATCTATCGTACTTTGAGAAAGCTCCTTAACATATTCATTTAAGGCTTGAGCTTCTGCTCCAAATTCTTCGGCTGCTTCTCCAGTCCCAACGATCGAGGTGGATATCATCATTCCCACAACAGTAACAACAATTAAAAAGCCAAATAGCAGAATCATTGGGAGACCTACCCAGGCGATAAGAGCCCCTAGCGCTTTAATTGCTAAAGCACCTAATTTTACAACCGCTTTAACAGCCAGTTTTTTTAGTTTTTGGGCGCCTTTCTTTACAAGAGCGCGGCCGGCTTTTTTGCCCTGCCGCGCTATAGTATTTTGCAATTTATTTTTATTGTTAGGCTGGTTACTAGATCTTTTGTTTTCTAAAGAGCGATTCTGCCCTTCAATAAGATCCCCTTCATCTCCACCTCTTTCAGCTTCATGCTGACTTTGTTCAAATGGAGAATTATTATATTGTTCTCCTCCTTCTTCAATTATGGTTTCTTCTTCAAAGGAGTGATGATCCTCTCTCATATCAAATCACCCCTTGTTTAAAGCGTTTCTTCTCTGCCTTTTGTCTTTTTTCAAGACGTGGATTTGGACGGTGAGAAATTACATCATTAGGATTTATAATGTAATCTATCGATGAACTTTCAACAGGGACCTTTTCTCCCCCTTGGCTATATTCATAAGTTTGTAGCTGTACTCCACTAGAAGGATTATCTGTAAATCTAGCATTTTCAATCACATATTCCTTGTATTGGACTTGTCCAGGTGTAAGTGAAGGGTTTCCTTGCCCAAATGGACTAACCCTGTACATTTTTCCGCCTTCCCCACTCATGGCAACATAGCTTCGGTGTTGCTCTACTACAACAGTAGCTTTTTTATCAGCGCTGTGCGCTTGGAAATCTTGCACTGTGAAAGCGTCATTTAAAACCTGCTGGTTAAAAGCATCATGCATTGGCTCCTGCATTTGATTCATAATTACACGTCTATTAGCTACTAAATTACCTGCATTAACTGGAAGTGGATTTTCATAAGGTACTTTGTAGCCAGCCGTATCCTTCATATACGCGCTCGATTTCATGCCTGGTTGAGTACGAGGGACTAACATATCTTGTTCAATGCTATAATCTTGGAAAACAACTTGCCCTTCTTGCAGGGCCGGATTACCCGGACCATATCCACTTACTCGATTAATTTGATTATCTTTCCCTTGAACCTGTACGTAAGAGCGATCTCTCTCTACAACAAGCTGTACTGCTCCTGAAGCAATACGAGTTTCTGTTTGCCCATTTCCTAATTCAACTACTTCTGTTTTGGCATGTCTTGCAATGTCTGACACTTCCATAGTTGAGTTTTGAACAGCATCGTTATAAGGATTTAATTTTTGGGCATATTTCGAAGCAAGGGCATATCCCCCAACCCCTCCTAATAAAGCACCTGTATAAGCAACCTTATTTTGAAAACCCTGTGCCTTTTCAACTGCATTAACCGGTACAAATGCTTCTGCTGCCGTTTTTGCAACTTGTACACTACCTCGGAAACCAGCACCATCTGTCAGTCCCTGTTTAAAAGCACCTGTAACGTGAGCTACCTTTGACTCTGATATAACTTGTTTTATCCCTGATCCCTGAGCAAAACCTGATACTGTGCCCTTAACTATAGATCCAACACCTGGCATGACAAATCCCTTTGTATTTTCTAGAGAGATTCGATCTGCCACGTCACTAACATGAGTCTGATACACTTTACCAACTTGATCTTTCCATGCCTGTTCGACTGTGTGAGGTTCAGGTATAGCTCCACCAAAATTAGAAGCATAGTTATCACTGAATGATTTAACAAAGGCTTCCTGACGTTGCGGAGTTGCCCACTGATCTGTTAGTTTAGAAGCTGTTTGATGTGCAATAGCTTCTCTCATTTCAAATCCTTTAGACATTGGCAATTCTGGGACACGTGCTACAGCACTATGAATATTACTTTCAATAGCATTTGTGATCCCCGATTGCATAAATCCTTGTTCTGCTTCTTTTTCAGAAAGACCATTAGCTGTCTGTTGTTGTATAAAATCGGATTTAGCGTTTGCTACTAACGATTGACCTAACTCTGCAGCAAATGCTTTGCGATTAATCGGAGTACTAAGAGATTTCCCGTCTGCTAGTTTCATAGCTGTCATGTTTGCAGTTTGCATATTGTCATTGAAACGAGATTGAACAGCTTGCTCCCACTGTCTACCGATTTCTACTTCACTAACTCCTTGTTGCTTTAACTGAGTAATAAAACGATCTTTATTGTCAGTCCCCCATTGGTTAGTCATAGCTTTAGCGGCCTCTTGTGCCAAATCAGAAGCTTTTGCAACCTGTGAACCACTTTGTCCTAAAGAAGTTACAGACATTCTACTAACAGCACCTGACATCTGGTTGATGATCTCCCCTGCTCTAGCGGGCTCTTGTTCTTGCCATGCTTGTAGGGCTTCAGTAGATGTAGCACTTGGGTTTTGCTGCATAAAGTCTTTTACAAATGATTGCTTTTCTGCTTCTAAACGATTTTGAGCAAAACGATTTGCAAATTCATCAGAGCGAATAAAACTATCAAGCGGTTTTCCTTTCGCCATGTCTGCCACGATAGAACGTGCCGCTCCTGTTGCTTCTTCTCCTCTTGATCGTACATGGTTTGCCCATGCTTGTTCTGCTTCTTCTAGATTCATCCCCTGTTGACGTGCTTTTTCAATGAAGGAATCTTTTAAAGCACTATTACTGTTAAGGGAACTCGTATATGCTGCTGCGGCCGCATTCGCAAGTTCACTGCCACGCGCATGATTAGCACCAGAATATAGTCCGGACTTCAAATCAGATCGTGCTTGGTTAGTAAACTCTCCCTTCTTTTGACCAACTATAGCTTGCCATTTACTTTCTACACCTTCCTCGTCTAGAAGTGGGTTTCCTGATCTAATTTGATCTTTTATATCCTTCTCATTTTGACGAGCCCATTCTCCGGTATGAATTTGTCCTAGTTCACGAGCGAGTTTTTCATTTTCCGCCTCTTTTTTAAGCTCACTGCCTGACCCCTTGATCCCTTCGAGTCCACGTTGAGCTACTTTTGCAGCAACATCGGCGGCGGCAACAGAAGAACGTCCAGCTAGTCCTCCAGCTTTGTCACCGATCATTTGACCAAGATCTCCTGCCTGACGAACAGCGTTAGCTCCAAGAGGAGAAGCAGCAATCCCTGCCATGGAACCCAAAACACCTTTTCCCATACGGCTCATGATATCTCCTCGACGTATCATCCGATCTGTTTTGGTATTTCCAACACCCACGGCATTTGCTAAAGCGTTAGCTACTGACCCACTCTTAGAATTAGCATTTTTCGATACTGTGCCATTTGGTGATAATGAATATCCATTACCGTCTATAGCTCCTTTTACAGCACCTACCATATTATTTAAAGCTGCCATTCCTGTTTGTGCCGCAAAGCTGGTAAGCTTGTTATTCATGTCACCTCCCAAATTCAGAAGTGAGCGAATTGCTTCTCCTGCTGGAATAACAATTACATATAGCATCGTAAGCTCAATAAAACCAACATCTCCCGCTTCTGTTAAACCCGTCGCTATTGTCCCAATCACCCAGAAGGTCATTGCGTGTACAGATTGAACCATAATTGTACCGAATAGCTCTCGAAGCCAAGATAATGTTACTTTTTTAGTACCGTTAAACATCCAGAGTGAAAGAAACACAGGACCCAAAATCATTAAGATCATTAATGTTAGTTTTCTCATTAAATAATAAAAATTTGCCCAGATGGTTAGTCCTGTCACTACAACCATAACCAACATCCAACCAAAGAAATTGTCTCCAGTTAGTTTAGGCCCAATTTTTTCATTAAGATCTGCGGTCATAGAGGTGCTAAACACACCTACGATAAATTTATTTATCGTAAATAATATTTCATAGAGAAAGTCGATGTTCCATAACACTATTGCGACAAAAAACCAGTCTCTAACTGCTTCGATTAATGCTGTCCGGCTTGAGGGGTTCAAACTAGTAGTTGAAATCTTAGCACCTGAAACGATAATACCAAGCACTAGAAAAAAACCTACCAAAAATGAGACTGTTGATACTCCTGGAACAAGAACGCTCTCAATCTCTTTAGCGGTAAAAGTGTTATATAATAGATTCTTGTCATCGGCTCCAATTCCATAAATAAGCGATTTTAAGTCGTGCAAATCTTTAAATGGAAACATTAATGCCTCAAAGATTCCCCTGAAGAGATTCTCAATAATCTCAAAAAACTTTTCACTAATTCCTAACACGCATAGGTCCTCCTTTCTTCCCTATTTCTTAAGCTTCGATATTATCTTTTTTCATTTCTAAGAAATTATCGAAACGAGAAGAGCATTATCATTTCCATGCTATTAAGCTTTTCTCTGAGAAAGCTGACGTTTCCGTAAAAATTCTTCTAGTACTGCTTGGTTAGATTCAATAAAGAGCATCTCTTCTTCACTTGGATTAGTTTGAAGCCATACAGAATTCTCACCGATTCTTAGAATTCCTTCTCCTTTATCCGTGTTTGCAAACAAAATGTCTATTTCTCCTTGTGTTAAATTGAAGTTCTCACGAATTTGACGCAAATCAATTTTATTTTGACGAAGGAAAAATGTTGTGAAGGTGTTGGTTAAAATTCCACGTGCTTTAGGACTCTCCAATAGACGAACAAAGTCCTGTGAGGCGTATACTAATCCACCATTTCTTTTACGAATACGACGAGCAATTTTTTCAAAGAAAGATACCGTCTGCTCATTATCAACGAACTGCCACAACTCATCAGCATAAATATACTTTTTCAAATTTGCTCGGTTGATGTCTTTGATGAAATACTCCCATAGGTAATTTAAAATGACATGGAAAGCAACCGGCCGAAGAAATCCTTCTTCAAGAGAAGAGATATTGAAGTTAATCAATCGGGCAGAATCAAGTGTTTGTGTTACCCCACGTCCTAAATAGGTTTGACCATCAAATAGTGGCATTGAACCAGTACGTAAAAATGGTTTAATAGCTGCGATCAATCTTTCTGCTTTTGGATCATTTCCACAAATCTGTTGCAAAGTCTCATAGATCTGTAAAATCTCCGGTTCTGGCTTCCGAACCTGTGACTGAACCAATTGCCCATCCACTTCACCTACTTCATTTTTAAATAAAGAATCTGGATGAGTTGTTATACCTAAATCATCAAGTACTTTGCCGATAGCTTCCTCTAAATAAGATCGTTCAAATACATCAAGTCCGTCGCTTTCTCCTCCCTTTCCTCGAACAAGAAAGTCAAAGAAGTCTAGCATTTCATTAATCTTCTCTCGAACAGGTACGAACCGCTGATATATTTTTCCATCCTTTTCGATGATTTCTTTTTCATCATCCTCCAACAGTAACTCTAATTCTTCATCTGATCCCACATCGAGTTCCACATCAGAGTAGTTCATAGAGCAAGGATTTATAATGATTCCTGATTCTTCGGTTATATCAAGGTTCACTCCATCTAAAAGCTTAGTTAACTTGACAAACTCTCCTTCTGGATCAATAATTCCTGCATAAATATTTGCGCCGGCCATTTCCCTTGCGATCTTTAATTTCATAGCTACAGATTTACCGCTTCCTGAGATACCAAATATGCCTACGTTGTAATTATCTGGCTTCCAAGATTCATTGCCGAAAGAATTAATGAATTCCAAGCGTCCGTCTATTTTATTAATGCCGAAGGGTACTCCGCCTGTGTAAATACCTGAACCCGATATAAAGGGAGAAAAGGTACCTAGCGCTCGTCTATCAAGATTTCTTAAGGTGTCATGAAGATAATTTTTTCCGATAGGAGATATACTGAGAAAAGCCTTTTTGATTCGGCTATAGGCGGTGACGAGTTTAAAGAAACTTCCTGCTAGCAAATCCTCCAAATACTCAGAATAGCGATCTAATTCTCTTTTCGAGTTCGCGTATAGCATCATGGATGTAGAAACATGAAACATATCGTTTTCTGAGAACTGAATTTCATCCATGAGGATGGTCGTATCATCGATTTTTGTCCTCAAATCACTAATTTGGTCAATATTTCCTCGAGTGGTTTGCCAGCTTAGGTTCGAACGTAGCATGGTCTCCTGCTTTTGTAGGGATCGTACAGCTTGTGTTTTAGGAACTTTGTGTATATCAATCATGACGTCAACTTCACCAGATGATAATATCTCATTCATCCAATTGGTTTGCATTTTTCTTGGATACCCGTCTCGCGGAATGTATATAGGACGGAAATATGTTTCTGTTCCGACGGATTGTTTAATCACCCCATAATCTTCCGCTTTGATTTGTACTCCCTCCGGTGCTATCACGTCCCAATAATTTGGTTGATTTTCTAGCTGATAGACAGGTGTTTCATTCGGATCATAATCATCTTCTTCTATCTCTTGTTCTTCTGATACTTCCTCTTCCAGTTCCTCCTCCACTTTCTTTTTTGCTTTCTTTTCCTTCACTTTTTTATCTTTTTTCTTAAACATAATAAGTGTGATGCCTCCTTTCCAATATTGATATCATCCAGTTTGTTGCAACATCTCTTTGACCATTTCGATTTGACTTTGGTCTTGATCAGCAGTAGAGTAGGTCGCAAGCATTTCCCGCTCTTTCACATTTTTATATTTAGTTTTCAATGCTTTTCTTCGATTAAACGCATGGTATAACACTTCGATAATTCCTTCTGTAGTTAACAAATCCACTTCCATATAAGACTTACGAAGTATCGTTTTAGCGGCATTTAGTCGACGATATAATTCAGAAAAAGCCTTCTCCTCGATTTTGTCTCTCTGCTCTCGTTCATTACCAGAGTTAGCTCCTGAGAGAGTATTTAGGTTCACTTTATAAGTGAATAGAATATATCGCTTTACTTCATAGCGAGGGGCTGATAATTGCCATCTCTCCATGTCCGCCAGCATGGTCTGACCATAGATAACTGCATTCGGTGGTAAATCCAGTTGAGTTTCAAGGTTTTTCCGCATTTCACCAATAGGTTCATCTAAATCTACATACCGTGCCTGAAGATAGATCTTGATATTATAATTTAAGGTTGCAAGCCAAGATTCAAAGTTTCCGTCAATTGCTTCTTGTTCGTCTTGAGAACGAAGAAAATAGTTACATGGACGTACCTCTGCAAACATAATGAATTCATTATCTTTGAGGTGAATCATGTGATCTTTTATGTCTTCTATGTTGTCAAGTAAATCAGCAAAGACATCAGGTTCTTCTTCAATGTAAACGTCCTCGTCATTACCTTTCTTATTGTTCTTTTTCCGACTGTTTATTGCTTTCTTTTTGGCATTTTTTCTTTTTCGATCTGACATTACTTTTTCAAATCCCGATCGCGCTTCTTTTGTCGCAGCTGTCTCTTTCCACGGTATAATTGGACGTTTGCTTATTTTTGCGTAAACGATCCAAAAAACGATTCCCAGAACGAGAAAGAATAGTAAATCGCCCATCTATATTCCCTCCATCCATTTTTTTGTTTTGAACCCCTTACGCCATACGCCAATTTGCGTTTTGCCTCCTAATTTGACGAGCAGGTAGTAATCCAGGAACATTCCATATTTGCCGATTTTAAAGAAAGCGAGTGGCAAAACAATAGCCAAAACAGGTAGAGCAGCTACAAAGCAAATAACTAGTCTTACAGTGAATGGGAGAATACCAAACAGATTAAATACAAAGGGGATGAACGTATATAATAATGATCCTCCTATAATGAGATAAATCAATTGACGCATTGAAACAATTCCAAGTATGACTTTTTGCTCGCTACTCATATCCACTGGTACGCTTACTTTCCTCACGTTTTAACACCTACTTTCTACTATGTTTTTTGCAAAAACAGCCTCTTTTCCGACGCTTGCGAAAAAGAGGCTGCACTGTTTGCAACGGACTGCTTTTCCTCTCAACATTGAGAGGTTACTTTAGCCTTTAACATTTGCAAGTAAGCATCCGCTTTAATGGTTATACAAAAGGAGTAATAAACGCAGCTGCAGTTTGCATTAGATCGTGTGGTGGTAGAATCATACCAGTCTTCGTTGCAGCTTCGGGAGTAGAGCCGAAGCCCTTAATCCAACCTGCAATCTCCAAACATTTATAGACTACCCAGCCCCCAATAAAGGCCATACCAAGTCCTATAAAACCTTGTGTACGCGCTTGTGGATTTCCTTGAGCAGTTGCAAGCTTTGCACCTGCAAAAATAATACAAGCAATAACAACAAATCCGCCGATACCTAGCCCTACCATTAAGATAGTGTTCATGTCTGCGAAGATCCCATTATCTACAGTTGTGGTATTAGATACTTGTTTGCCATTTACATTAATTTTGCTAAATGCTGCATGAGCTGGGCTGTTAAAAATCGGTAACATGACCATGACAGCTAATGCCGTCATCATAACTGATAACTTGCCCATGCTTTTTTTCACCTCTGTCACTTCCCCTCACCTCCCTTAAATGGAATCAGTCATCAAACCATTGCTTTACGAAAAGGTCGTTACCCGCCAAAGCCAGCAATCCAGCCGGCCATATAAAGACAACGGTAAACAATCCAACCACCGATAAAAGCAACGGCTAGTCCAATGAATCCTTGTGTTCGAGCCTGCGGATTTCCTTGGGCAGAAGCTAACTTTACTCCTGCGAAAATAATGGATCCTACTACAACAAATCCAGCCAAGCCAAGAATAATACCTAGCCCGAAGTTCATAGAATTGAAAAAGTTACTTGAATCTACTGCTTTTGACAAAGAAGCAGAAGCCGGTGCCCCCATTATTACTGGCCAGGTTGCTATAACAATTACTATCGCTAAAAGTAGCTTTATTGCTTGTCTCATGCGGGAAAACGCCTCCTTTCGCTATCATGGAATGATTGATTAACATTTTTTAAAACACAGGTTTCTTTACCTGTTCACCCGTAAGTATGTAGGGGAATGCATGCCATTCTAAGACCTTTTTTTAAAAAAATTGCTTTTTTTTAAAACTCTTTTGTTTTAACATGCGACTAACGTTTTACCCCTTATCAATAAACACTTCTCACTAAAAAAGGACTTGCTGCACTTTAGATGCTCAAGTCCTTTTGCTCTTTTTAATTCTTTTTTAGATAATTTTTTTATGGGTATTTCTTTTGCAGCTTTGAAATAAAGTTTGATTTAAAACACCTCACAAAACAGCATTTTACGGCAATTAAAAAGAATCCATTTTGAAAAAAAGATTGATCAAAATGGATTCCTATCCAGCAGACTTATTTTCATTTTTATAAAAAAGTTTGATTATTTTCTACCTAAATTGCTCCACAATCGCGCCCTATTGTGGGATATTGGAACATACGAAAAAGCTGTAAAAATGGCATGTCAGTTATTTTACTAAAGCACCCGTTCATATTATTTATAAGGTAATTGCTTAATCACTGTAAGTATAAACCTTATTCTGAGAAATATTTTTTGATTATTTATAAGGTCAGTGATAAGCTTTTAAGTCTTTTGCCCGATAAAGTTGCATTTAATCATCACTTGACCTTCTATGTTCAAAATAACCATAAAACGGTTAGAATTGAATATGGCAGATTTTCTGTTAGTTCAAATTGATCACCCTGTTAATATCTTGTTAACCATTTAACCTAATAAGATATGATTTACATCATCAGGTATAAGGTTGAAAACACTAATTCGCTTTTAGTTTTTCATTTTTTGTTTGAAACCCCTTCACAATTAACCAGGCCGCTAAACTCATCTCATAAACGCCCACAGGTAGAGCAATGAGTCCTTTTGCTGTAGAGAAAGGTTCTACTACCCCAAACATTTCTAACAAACCGGCTATGAATACTAAAACGGCTGTAGTCATACCAAATAGTGCTAGCGGTTTTGGCACTAAACCGGTTCTAAAAAGTAAATAGCTATACATAATAGTATTTAAGCCCAGCATAAGGTTTGGGCCTAGCATAGAAGTCCAACGATGAAAAGCTTGCAATACTAAACCGATAGCGAAAAGATTTTCTTCACTTGCTAAACTGCCTGCTTCATAATATTTACTCATATGCAATAACCCTAATATACTTACCAAACCAATTGAAATAAAAACAGCTTCCATAAACCGAAAACAGAGATACCCTAATGCGATATGTTCATTCCAACGCCGAATATAAGGAAACAGCATGACGGCTGTTCCAATAGCTGTCACTACAAGTAAAAAATCATTTATTACACCGATCAAAACCTTCGTTTGAAATCCATTTGCCACGGACATATACCATTGGTCTGACAAGACCGGCTGATAAAAGATAACCGCTATGACTGAAGTGGCTGCAGCTGCAATGTATAAAATACCTATTATTATTCCATTCATTCTATCTTGCGTCATTACCTTTCCCTCCTTGGAATAACTACTTAGTTAATTGCCTATGTTATACTAGTTACAAAATACCTAGATATAAGGAGCTATTATGGACCATTATGAAGTAATAGAGGATGCTTTGATCTATATTGAAAACAATATACAACAACCTTTATCACTGGTTTCTGTTGCTGATACCTTCAATATGTCCAAATACTATTTTCACAGGCTTTTTTCTGCGATGATGGGTTGTTCATTAAATAATTACATACTATCCAGAAGATTAAATGCTTCACTAAAATTAATTCAAAACGATCACTTATCTCTAACAGATATTGCTTATCAGCTAAACTTTGGAACTCAATCATCATTTACCCGTGCTTTCAAACGTCAATATGGTATAGCACCCCGTTCACTTAGAGTAAAAGATCAGTCTATATCTCAGGTGCCAATCCCTTCTGTGGTCAAAAGATCCGTAAAAAACATCAATGGTGATATTGTCACTGATTTCACCTTAACGGAACTTGAAACAATCAGGGTGAGTGGTATAGCCTTTGAAGTTGATTTAGCAACTGATGATTATAAGACTAAGATTCGGTCTCATTCAAAAATGCTTTTAGATAGCATTGATCAGACAATAAATGGTTCATGTTATATCATCTATTCAGACTGTCAGCCAAATTCAACCCGTTTCAAGGTTCTTTTCGGGATTCCGCATGATATACAGATAGATAAACCCTATTATTTTACCGTTGATATACCACAGCTCTTTTGTGCCAAGTTCAAATATTTTGGTGATCTCCTTGACATAGGAGATGTCTTCATAACTGATTTTGCAAGATTTTTAAAAATCTCCAAGCAGGAAGCTGAGAATTCACACATTGAACTTATTCAAGTTTTTGATAACATTCACAACCTTGATTCAGCCTATCACATATATACGCCTATCAAAAAACTACCTATTGATTCTGATTTTTAATTTCCATTTAAAGTGATCATACCCTTACTACGCTCCTTTCTAATTCATGAAGTTAATTTGAATAATAATAAGGTATCAAAAAAGGGGGCGTTAGACTTTCCAAATCTTGCTGTGATAAATTAAAAGGGGATTACAGGAATTTTTTTGTACCAAAAAAGGCACCTCTTTTGAGATGCCTTTAAATCAACTATTACGCTTATTTTCTTGTTTAACTTTTCTGCACCTTTAGTTTAAGTATATTCCTTCGCAATCTCTTCTAAAATATCCATTTATTTTGAAAATAAGTTATTCAACAATCCGGGCCTTGAGTGGAGTAATATACTGGAGTTTTACAACATCGACAAGCACACAAAAAGAAAAATCCTGTATTAATTAATACAGGATTTTAATCAAACTTTATTACAAATTATCAATCTTTTTTATAAATTATCAAACTTTGTTATAAAGTTACATCTTTTTGAATCATACTTCATACTTAAACCTAACAAAATTCTGTTTATGCAGGTAATCACGAAAGGTGATTAGGATATTTGAAGAAGCATTTCGAGTTATACTACAAAATAAAAAAAGCACAGCTACATTAATAGTAGCTGTGCTTTTTTTGTTATTTATAGTTTATTAAAAATCAGTTATATAATTCTCTTTGTTAATTACACAGTCTTAAGATTCTCAAAATGGCAAGTCCCCATCATCAATATCGATTGGTGTTCCTTCATTAGCAAATGGATCATCATAATTACTAGTATTGTTTGTATTATAACGAGGAGTGTCCTCTTGATAGCCTCCTCTTTCTTCTGGAGGATTTTCATGTTGATTTTTAGTAGAGTTAATACGTGGCTCTAGAAATTGAACACTCTCAGCAACTACTTCAACAACATATACTCGTCGTCCATGTTGGTCTTCATAAGTTCGTGTTTGTATTTGTCCATCTACTCCAGCTAAGCTTCCTTTCTTCAGGAAGTTTGCTACGTTTTCTGCTGCTCGGCGCCAAACCACACAATTGATGTAATCCGTCTCCCTCTCTCCCTGCTGGTTCGTGAATGTACGATTCACAGCAAGTGTAAAGGTAGCAACAGACACTCCGTTATTTGTTTTACGAAGTAATGGATCCTTTGTTAATCGACCTACTAAAATTGTTCTATTCATCATAATGTGTTCACTTCTCCATTCAATTTCTTTTTATAATTCCTGCAGACCATGGAACCAATCATTTTTATTTGGATCTGCTGATTTGTACCTTCCGAATCAAATGCTCTTTTACTGTTTAATATTCTTACTTATTTTTTACTTCCTTTAAAGAAAGGCCTTGCTTTTTTAATACCATGTAAAAAGTCCAAAACATTTCTTCCCTAGCCATATGTTCCGGAAAATCAAGTGTAATTAAATCAGCTGCTGGTTTTCCACGAAACGAGAAGTGAATCACATCACCATAAGCACCATCAGCTCCAGTTAAAATATTTTCATCATTTATATTAAACTGTGCACTATCACAGCCTAGTTGTATTTCTTTTCTCTGCAATTCTTCCTCTGTGTTGCTGAAGATATCGCCCTTATTGTCTAATTTGAAGAGCGGTTGCCCTATTTCATTGTACTCGTTGTCTTTTTCTATAATTAACAATTTAGCTGTCGGAACGGTATAAAATTCTTCATCAAATTTGTGAGTTTCTAACGATACTACTAGATATAACACTACGTTCTTGTATGTTTTGGATAATGTTATTTTTTCTAAAATTTCCTTTTTGAGTTGACCGAAATAATGCGGGTCTCCTACTACTAATTCAAACCTTTCAGCATTTGTAGTGTAAATTCTTCTCATTTTCTTTTTCCTCCGTATTCATATCCTTTTGCGGATCAATTATTTGCTCAATTCCTTGCCAGCAAAATATCCCTTATTCCTGAGAGAAAGATATCCATTCGTGGTGACAATCAAATGATCAAACACTTGAAAGCCTAAGATCTCAGCAGTTTGTAATACTCGCTGGGTAAGTTCAACGTCCTGCTCGGACTCAACCAGTTGACCACTGGGATGGTTATGATAGAGAATCAACGAAGCGGCTGACTCTCTAAATGCATCCTTAAAGATTTCTCGCTGATGAACAAACAGGCTGTTGACCGTTCCAATCGATACTACTTTTCGGTGAATCGGAACTTGTGCAGCATTTAAATACACAACCAGAAAGTGTTCTCGATCTTTATTAGCTATCCATTTCCCTAATGCATAAGCATCAGATGCAGACTTAATTGGTCTATTAGAAGCGGTAAACGCTTGATAATCGTTATATCTCTCACCTAATGCGAAGGCACTCTTTATGATAATTGCAGACTGCTTTGTTAGTCCTTCTTCCTCGAGTTCAGAAATTGACATATCATATAAGCGTCCAATGGAATATTGCCGGATATACTCTGCTTCCTCTCCAATTAATGCATGCAAAATTTGAAAGAGATCTGCCTGATTCGGTCCTATATAAGACAACCAGTTTTGGTCCAACATCTGTTCAACCCCCTTTATTTCTAGGAAATCTAGGTGAAGATAACTCTCTAAACCAACTATTGTGGCGAATTTAACTCCACTGCTTCCACGTATCCGTATGTTAAATATTGGTTAATTTCATAGGCAGACATGAGTTCCATTTGTCCCCAGTCTGCCTCGAATTCGAAATCTTTTTCTTGATTTGGTTCTTCCATTTTTATATTTGTATTTTTAGAATGAGTCTTAATATAGTTCTTTAATTCTTGTAGAGTAAAAACGCCGCGCAACCTCATACTTGTCCAGCTTTTCCACTCATCACAAGTCATTAATATGAAAAGTTCCATTACTGTATTTATCCTCTCAATCACTTATTATTTAATAATCCATTTGCAATTCTAACTTTTCTTTCCTTTTTAAAAGCTCACGTGGCTTACGCATAGAGACAATTTTTAAATCTACAGTTTCAGCAGCCTTTTTTGTAATGACAAGCCCCTCTGCAGATGTATATCTCGTTTTTTCTCTTCCAATGTGAGTAACTATAATTGCATCCTCTGAATGTAAAATGTTCTGAAGATCCGTGACAATAGAAATATAATCACCCGACTCTTTGTTATATTGTTTAAATACGCTTTTCCCATTCTCGTTAATTAATGAAAAGTATCCCTTTCTTTTAGGATGAGATACAACGTCATTACCACAAAGATCCTTTAATTTTTTCTCATCGATCACTCTAAAATAGTTAGTTCGCTCAAAAGAAACACAGCTATTCATGTTTCATTCCTCCAAAACGTATTGTTATGAATCACTGAAAAAATTAACAGAAAAAGTATTTCCAAAGTTTCACTGGCAAAGAGTCTATTTCTTTGCTTTCTTTTGTTGCTCTTTCACGAAAATACTTTTCTTTCTCAAACTTCCAACGAACCGGTTTGCCATGTTCCTCTTTTACATTATCAAGAAGAAAATCAACCATCTCTAAAGCTTTGTCATAGTAATACACACCAGTAGAGTATTGTATTTCTTCAAATTTCGTTTGAATAATTATGGTTATTTCCTCCGCTTGGCGTCCTTTGATATGTGAAAAATCATCAAGCGCCTTTGCGTAATAATCATTCGCCTGAATAGCTTTTCGTTGTGCCGTCTTAATCAGATGATCCACACGTTTTTTCATTCTTTCCTTAATGACTTCTCGATCCTTTTTGGTAGTAGTTGTGTCCACTAAATACAATTTGTTGTTCATTTGTTTATCCTCCAAAATTTTTTATTTAATAAACACAAAAAAGCCTTCTGGCAAAAAAGGACACATTTTGTGTGTTCTCTTAAGCCAGAAGGCCTGTGCTTATTAGTGAGTTTAAAAAGAAAAAAATTAAAAAAGTAAAAATGTAGCTGTTTAAAGTATAGTTGAAAACCCTTGAATTATCAAGCTTTTTCCTGGTTTTCCATCTATATGAAAAGAAAAATCTTTTTAAAAGAAAAAACGGTTTGTGGATTTCTGGAAGACTAGCAGGTTACAATAAATATACCAGGAACAAGTTACTACTATTTTGGTAAGGAGGAATTCACTTATGATTAAATTACGGTTACCTTTAGCAAGCAAGTCTTATTCTTATATTACAGCTTCTGCTCATTTTTCAAACGGGAAGGTAGAAGTTCATCTAGCAGATCGGCCGTCACCAAGAAGTAGTGTCTCTATTATTGATGCGATTGAAGAAGTGCAGGAGCAGATCTTGGATCATTTAAAAATTCAAGAACGCGTTTTATACTTTTTACGTGATTCAATTTGGGTTTTATACGGTATCGATGGCAATGTATATAAGTATCACTTTGGTGATCTAGTAGAGCTATCTCCTAATCATCCATTAGTCAAAGATGAAATGCTAGATGTCATGAATGCTGCAAGAGAGAAGTTAATTTCTAAAACTACTCATCTCCATCAACAAATGGTTTTATCACTTTTCTAAGAGGGGGAATAAATATGAATGCGCAACTTATTGGAGAAAATCCCTTCAACTTTAGAGCAGAATTCGAAGAGTCCCGCTCCCATTATTTGGTCACAAATTACGATACCGGACGACGACGCGTTTTAGCTTTTGGTTTTCCAACGGAAAGAGAAGCTGAAATTTGGATCGAAGAGCAGCAGCTTCTTTTTATATTACCAGATGAGCCGGAAGCTTCTATCTAAACCAGCTTGTTAAATACAAGGAGGACTCCATTATGGCTCAAATATAAAAGGCGGCTTTCTCTGTTACAAAGAGTAGCCGCTTTTATTACATTGCTATTCCGATCAACCACCTTAAATCATTTAGTCATTGTGTTTGACATGATTCCTACTGAAGCCACTGCCTGGTTAATTGCTGTATCCATTGTTGAAGGATCTGTATAAAACTCATTTAAAGCACTAATATAATAGTATTCACTCTCCAAAATAGTATAACCCTTTCTATCTAGCCAGTATAGTGCATTGGATACCGCTTCAAACTTTTGATCTCCCGTGAACTTCACCCAATTGTAGCCGTTTGCGCTTTTAATATAAGTATCATTGTTCTCATTATTGTTAGAGCTGGATTGAACCCCTGGATTTGAAGAAACACCTGATGCAAGGGCCCCTTTCACTTCACCTGATGACGTGATAAGAGTTGGTCTAACCTTTGGTTCTGCTCCTGTTTCTACCTCTGCTTGCGTCAAACCATTATACGTTCCAGACATAACTTGTTTTTTATCTAACGTATCAATTAAAATAAGTATTTCATTGTCTGGTATTTGCCCTGTATTTCTGTCAATGCCAAAATTGGCAGCTACAAAATGAAATGATTTTGCATATACTTCGTAAGCTGGAAACTCTGTATCATTAAGATAGACTTTCATTCGATTTAAAAAACTGTATACTGGAAGCAAATCTTTAAACTTCTCATTATAATCTTCATAAAACTCAACTAAATAAAGATATTGTTCGCTAATTTTTAGTCTAGCAAACTCCTCATTCATTTTAATAGTAAGATAAACTTGGTTTTGATTCTCAGAGGGGGTTTCATGTTCGTGCTCTACAATATATTTGTTTGAATCCAAGTATGCGTCTCTTTCTTCCTCCGTTGGAACCGCTTCGGCAACCTCTTCCTCTTCTTCGGTCGCATCTACTTTTTCCTCGCTCTCTGAAGAGCATGCCGTTAAAAACAGTAAACATGATGCTGCCAAAAAATATTTTTTCATCATTCTCTCCCACTTTCCAACTTTATTAACTAGTTCCATTCATATAAGTATCTTTATAGTTAATGAAAATAAAAGCCTGTATCTCCCATTAACTAAGTTAAGTGAAGATACAGGTATAAGATATTAAACGGTAATCCTAACGGTTGCTAAACCTCAGATAGAACATCAATGTATAATTCAGAATCATGCATAAGCATAGATACACCTAGCTCTTCCCAACATTGTAAAACCGCTTGGTTTAACTCATCAAATGCAGAAGAGCTGTTCCAATTGGGATAAGTACTGTAAAGTGCGGATAAGGCTTGGTCTATTCGATTCCAAGTATCTAGGTAATAAGAATGTGAAATGCGAGACAGAATTTCTTTGTCTACGTCATTAGATTTATCAATATCATCCACTTGTTTTCTTAAAGGGTGCAGAAACCCAAAGGATTGAGCTGTGTAATAAAACAACAAATCTGTTGATTGGCGAAAATTATTTATTAGCTCTAGGGTATCTCTATTATCTCGATAGTTGTCTATATATTCTTTGCTTTTTTCCTTTACGTACGTTATATGGTCGATGACATTTTCAAATGTATTTATCATTATCTTAGGAGTTGCCGTTGAATAGGAACAGCGGTTGGCGAAGTATTCTGACCAAATTATATTTGAATGATCTTGGAGTAAAGCTTCCAATCTGTTACGGTTATTCCCCATATTTAAAAGGAGATTAAGAGTATGCTTAGTATACGGATTATCATGAACATGACCAAGCTCATGATGTATATAGTGAACAATATCGCTAGATGTTTCTTCATTATAAAGACCGTTAATAAGTCCTTCATGCAAAAAAATTGCTTGAGAGAACTCAGTCCCTTCATTGTAAGTGATCACCTTGGCGAATGCTGCACCACTCTCTGAGTCCCTGTGACCAATCTCTTCTTTATTGTGAGACCTTTGGAACTCTATCACTTCAGCTGTAAAATCGGAAGGGACTATTACCTGTCTTAATGAGGAAATATCTAATGGAGTAGATAAATCAGTAATTAAATCCCTTAAGTGTTGTTCAACAAGTTGCTTGTCTTCATCCGTAAAAAGAGATGTATTTAAAACAATTTTCATATACTGCTCCCCCAATACAAAAGAATATTAGATACATTCTACCAGTATTGAGGGGATATAAGATACAGTTTATGGGTAATTATTTATAATATTCCATTCGGTCTTTCATCTCGAATTGGAAATCAATATACCGTTTAATTGCAAGGATATAATGATTTTTTGAATTTGGATATTCTTTCTCAATAGCCGCTGTTAAACTAACAGTCATCTCATTTTCTCCCTTATAGATTCCTCTGTTAACAAGTCCATTTAAACGGCCTTCATAATCTTTTGCAGAACTTTCACTTATACGATATTTCTTCATTAGATAGTCCTTGTATGTCATCTTCTTAACTCCTTTAGTTTTTCCCTTTGTTTTTAGGTCTTCTGTTTTTTTCTGCATAGTTATGATAAATCCTTCTATTTATTAACTTTATTAAAGTATCTTGTTCTCATAACAATAAACACACATAACTCTTTTTTTATTTTTATGGAGGATTTGTTTTCGTTTTGTTTCTCTACTGGTCACTTGCACTTTCCCATTTTAAAATAAAAAAAGAGTACCGTTATTTAACGGATACTCTTTTTCTCTTGGTTTATTAATTGGTTGAAATATTAGCTTCTTTTCTTCTAAACATATTCTTCATTCGAACATGAAATCGTAATATTGCCTTTTTAACTTCCCGGGCAATGGCTCTTCCTAATGGCTGTGGAACTCCATTAGCAACTTGCTGCTGCATCTTGCTCAGTCGTCCTTTAAATACAAAAGAATCGTCTATACCAAAGAGTCTTGCGGCTTCTCGTACACTTAAAATCCGATTTTCATCTGGCGGCATAATGACTGCCTTTCGGAAATTCACAATAGAGCAAGCAGGCTTATCCCACTCTAATCTTCTATACATAGTCGAGTGTGTACCTTTTGGTCGAATGTCTTTTGGTATGTCATGGATATTTCCACCTGGAGGAACAAAAGACATTCTCTTTCTTGTTTCCTCTTTAGGGATAGAAACATCTTGTTGGTTGGGCAATAAACCATGTATTCCACGGAAAGCGTCACGCACAGTCTGATAAGTCCGAACGATTGGCTCTGGCCATTCTATTTTTCCCACCTTCGATCCAACGAGAAAAGCTCTTTTTCGGTGCATGCTAGCTCCGTAATCCGCGGCATCTAGCACTTTAGCATCTATTATAAAATCGCTAAGCTCCTGTTTGATCTCCTCAACAAATTGTCCATTACCCGCTGTTAACAGCTGAGGGACATTTTCAAGGACAAATATTTGAACGTTAGGATTTTCTTTAACAGTTTTAATGTATTCTCTCACTAACACATTGTTAGGATTATCTAAGTAATTGGTTATTCGATTAGAATTAGAAAATCCCTGACATGGCGATCCTCCGATTAATATGGGTACAGTCGGTAAAGATGCTTTATTCACTTTCGTAATATCCCTTACTTGAACATGATCCCCTATGTTTTCTCGATAAGTTTCCGCAGCATCAGGGTCCTGTTCGATTGCATAAGCAATGTCAAAGCCTTCCTGAATAAACGCATAGTCCATCATTCCAGCTCCACTGAACAGACTTCCAATTTGTAGAGGTACCTCCAACTCTTTTAAAGGAGCGGTATCTGCCATAGATACCAACTGACCAGTTGACTCCGAGAGGCTTGTAACAGTTGAGTGAATCCAGTCTTGGCTTATATCACCAGCTGCCATTCTTAGCTGATCGCGCGCTATTGATATGGAAGCCTTCTTATTTACTTTTAAAAAATGAGTAATATGAGAAACATTTTTTCCGACTTTTGTAAAAGTGGATTCTATGTCTTCATCTTTCACATATCCCTCTACTAAAATTCGATCCTCAAATATTTCAATCTGTAGGTAGTCCACTTCTTTGAATATGGAGAGAACCTCTTTTTTTCGAATATCAATAACAGGGAAAATTTCTTCTTTTCTTTTCCTTTTGGAGACAACGTTCCCTTCAGTGGATTTGGGAAGAATAATAATTTTTTTATTTTTTGGATCAAGCACCCATCGATACTTTTCACCGGGCTTAAATTGTGTCTCTTTTAATTCGTTATCTTGCAGATATATTCCTCTTGAAGAAGGTTTTGCAGTTCTTTTTTTAATTAACATCTCTTTCTCCTCGTTTCTGCTTATTGTTCTCTAATAAATGATTGCTAAGTGATAGAAAAAAGAAAGACCTTATTCCAAAGATTGCTGGGATAAGGTCTAGTCTCTATTATTAATAAAGTTTGTTATAAAAAGTTTTGGTCTAAATCATCTTTATTTCTTATTTTGACTATCATGGCATAGAGACCGCCTTTTAACGGATAGTCATGGAGGATTAAGCCAGTCCAATAGTTATCTTTTATCAATCTTTTAACCATTCCTCTATCATTAAAAGGAGTTTCCTCTTTTGAATTACTGATAAAGAAAGTATGTTTGAGAGAATAGGAATCTTCATCCATCATTGCATTTACGATTTCTTCAAACCGTTCATCTCCAAATACCCCTCTAAATACGTCTGCTGAATCAGAATCTTCATCAAATAACTCATTAAAAGTAATAGTTACTTTATTTTGATCATCAATTACAGATAGTACTTCTTCACTGTTCATATAAACTATATTTTCAGAGCTAAATTCTAAACTCTTAATTGTTGTAGCCATCTTGGGCCTCCTTAACTTATATCTCAATTAATTTTGCTAATTTGATTTGAAACAGATAGGTTTTTTTGCTTATCTAATTCTTCTCGATATTCCTTAAATGACATAAAAGCTTTAAATATATCGCCATTTTTTTTATAGAGTATTAGTCTCGCCTCTCTATAGTGACGATGTAAGTCATGTCCTACAGTTCTTGCCACAGTATTTCTTCCCAGTATCTTTTCTTCAATTATTTCATCGAACATATTTTTAATGAGTACGTTCCATTTGTCCTTACCTTTAAAGTATTTAACTTCAATTAAAAATGGTTGTACTTGTTCTGAATCAATAACTGTCACGTTTATGATGACATTTTTTTCTCTAAAACAGCATTGGCATTTACTTTTATATAAATTTTTATTTATAACTGGATTAATCATCTTTACTGTATTTTTACTGAAACAAGAATCACATTCCCATTCCAATAAGATATTGGCCTCATTAATCTTGATCATTATATTCCTCTTTCCTTTCTTTTCTTTTAAAATGAAGCGACTTATTAAGCCTTTGTTGCTTCATACTCTACAAAACAACCACAACCACCTATATCCCAAATGTCAAATTGGATCGGTTGTTTCTCTAAATCCTCTAAAGACAAGGTTTTCATAAAAGTATAGGGTTTATTAATGGCTTCCCCTTTTTTGTTTTGTCCGAATAGACGATTTTTTGATTTTAAATAATTAGAGTTATTTAAGATGTTTTTTATCTTATCTGACTTTTGTCCGGTGCTAACAAATCCCCATACATCTTTAAACATATGATCTGGTAGCATCCCTTTTTTGATCGCTGGCTGTTTGCAGTAACGTATATATTCGCTAATAACAATTTCTTGTTCCTTTAATTCAGTAAAAGTCTTTTCGTCTTTCATTAATAGATTTTTAAAATGCCCTTGACCTGCTTTTACACATCGACCTTTACAATTATTATGAGCAAATTGCATATCGTACATTCTAGGCTGCTTGATGTGATACAGCTTAAGAACAGCGTCATTGTCTATAATGTTATTAATCAATGGCATTTCCACTTTGAAAGGCTTCCAGTTAGCTCTGATAGGTCCTTCTCTATGAAGTTCTTCGAAACCGATCCCAAAATAAAGAGTTGCATCTGACACAAAATCTTCATTCTTTAGAAATTTCTTGTTATACCACTTTTCAATCTCTGGAACCTTCCCTTTCTTTAAATAATCAGCCGCCACTTTCATTTTCAACTCTTTTGAACAAGTTCCTACTCTACTATTGGCCATAAATTTTTGTTGTACCATAAGCTGTGGTGGTGTAATACCTCTACTGTGGATTAACATTGGTAATTTCAATTTATCGGCTGCTTCGTAAATAAAACGATAAAGATCCTCATCCTCCCAAAGCGTGTCTGTAAAATAAAGAACGATGTTGTCTTCTTTAGAAGCATTGCTTTTTACATAATCCGCTACAGCAAAGCTACTTTTGCCACCTGAAAAAAATATAATATGGTTCATTATTTATTCACCCCAAAATGTTATTAACTCAAAAGATCTTCTGCTTCTTACTCAAATAGCGTTAGCTGCTCTATCTTAATTGGCATATCTTCCAGATGACTGACAAGCGTAGCAGGTACGATACAATCTGAAAATGTGATTTGCCAATCCTCGTCTATAGCTAAGATGGCTCCGTTCCTGATCGTATGAATGGAAAAATGATATTTGACCACCTCTCCAACTTCAAATCCAAAATCATGCTCTTTAAAGACTTTGCGCCAAATCGGAACAAGTTGATTACGTTCCTCATGCCTTCCTTGCTTTAATAACTCATGCATCTTCTTGCTAATTTTTTTGAAATTCGTCATTAACAAAACTCCCTATCTAGCAAAGGTTTAATATTATTGCTTTGCATTATTAAAGACATACTTATTAAAATGTCTGTTCCATACAACGATAAAAGCCCACCAGAATGATTGAATATACCCAGCTTTTACTAGCTGTTAGATCAATTCACCCGGTGGGTTTATAGTTGAAAGATGGTCAGTAAAATTCACTTTTTTAATGCGTCACAAAAAACTTTCCATACCTTCTTCTTATTTCGCTGAACCTGTTTTCAACCTCATTACCAATTGTTGTCATTGTCATAACATTTAGCTCCTTAATAAAATATTTTAGTTAGCAAGTGTCTCATTTGTTCCAGTGTACTGTGCTCGTTATAAACCGCTTTTTGGATGAATTGTTAGGTCATAGGCCAAAGAAGCTTTATCACCTGGTACTTCGACGATAGATACAGCTTTAGTTCCTCTAATTAAAAGAAGTGGCTTGGAACAAATTCTTTCGATATGTTCATTTAATTGCTCTCTTGAGTCAAATTCGAATTTGCCAATACCGGTAGAATCATTATCCTTCCATAGAACACTATATATAGGCATCTTATGTCCTCCTAAATTAATAATTATTGTTCATATTGACTTTTCTTTATGGTCAGATAAAAACAACTTTTTTCACATAGACAACATAATCACTTACATAATCACTGAAAAATTTACTCTTAACAATCATACAACCGCAGTTGCTTTCTTGTTCTCCTCCTATTGTCATAAGATTTCAACAACAAAAAAGCCCACCGGTATGATTGTTCATAAACAGCAAAAATAGCTGTTCAATCAAATCACCCGATGGGCTTGTAATTGTTGATATGGTTAAATAAAAAAGAAAAAAGAAATTGTTACTTTCTTCATTATAACTATTTATTTACCAGTTTACAATGATATGGACTATCTTGTATTTTAAATCATCGATCAGCTTCATATACCGCAAAAAATGCATATTTACCAGGATTAAAAGGCCGATTGCTGCCAATATGCAATAGTTAAGATTTATACATTTCCGCCCTTTTAGCCTGTTCTTTTTCCTTGACCTATGACATTATATTTTCCTTATCTATTGTTAAAAATAACTTTTTATTCTATCATCTTAACTTCATAATCCAGAATATCATCCCATGTCAACCATTCTGGTTTATCACTCTCTGCAAAGCTCTCCCACAATGCTTTCATTATTTCAATTTGTTCTTTCTCATCTTCTGCCCACAATGCTTTTTTACCTCTTCCTCCATACCCTAAATAATATTCGCAGTCACTTTTCAAACGGCTCAACATTTGATATCTAAACTTTTTATCTGACTGTAAAATACTTTCATATCCTGTCATATTATCCTCTCCCTGTATAAAATTAGAATTTGATATATAGTTTGTGTCGAAAGCGAAGCAGATGAGTGCTGCTACAAATTATTTATGAAAGATCATTTTTATTTACGTAAGAATCTTAGGCTGGGCAACGTCTTTGACAATACTAACCAACCATTCCATCAAGTTAATCCGCTTTTGAATATACTCAATGCTTATTGATTTGTTTGTAGATGCTGCTAGACTCCTCATTTGCTCTAGCCATTCCTCGGCTTTACCTATGTTTTCATTCCTTTGTGCGTTCTTTTCACTCACAGGAAAATTAAACTGGTTAGTTTCTTTAACTTTACTAATCAACCATTCTAACAAGGTAATCCGGTTATGAATAAATTCAATATTTTCCTGTTTTTTTGTTGAAGCCAAAAGATCTTTCAGCCTTCCTAGCCATTTTTCTACTTCCTGCATATTTCCCCTCATGATTTCATGTCTCCTTTGCTTATTATATGTTTATAGACTGACGTACAATTAATCTTCTAAGGGCCATAAATTACCGTCTTTTGTCCAACAATCGGTAATTTCCATCCGAAACGCTTTATTTGAATCATCCCAGTTATAAACAGAGCAGGATGCCATTATTTTTCTACCGTCATATACAAGCATTTCTTGTCTGCCTGGCTTATATTCTTTTCCAGATAATAAATAGGTCTTTACCTTCTTAGGCAAGTTGTCCCAATTAATAATATCTTCTTGCAACTGACTAATAGGTTTGGTCAAACTAATCACTGTAATCATGATATTTTCTCTCCTTTTTCTTCTTTCCTTATTTTTTTCATTTCCCGAAGGCTAGAAAGCAGTGCTTTATTAGCTCTTTCTTCTCCATATCTCTCTTTAACTGAGTAGTAATGGGATTTTATATCTTTTACAGCAATATAGTGGCCAGCTCTTTCCGCTTCTAAGGACAACTGAAAGAAATAGGGCTCAACAGGCGTTTTACTTGTCATCATTGTTTAATGCCTCCTGTATCATCACAAAACCGTTTAATAATTAGAAAAGCGTTCCCTAACAGTTGCGGAACGCTTTATTACTAAATATTTATCACGATTCAATTAGTCTGGTTTTCATTGATCTCTTCAACCATTATTTCTACTTTCTTAGGATTAACCTCAGCAGAATGGATACCACCATATACATATGCTTCTTCACCTTGGATAACGGTCAATTCATCTGCAACGGCATCCTTTGTATCATAGTCAACAACATATACTTCTGAGGGCTGATCTGTTAAAACGTGCTGAATAATCCCACCATTTACTACAATAATTGTTTTCATATCTTTTCCTCCTTTTTTAACTTGTTACTGCGGTTTATTCTTCACAAGCACATTGATCACATGTCGTTTCAGATATTTGATCAACATCGACATAGTTATTGCAGCATTCACAAAAGCGATAATACTGTGCAACATCTGCCCAAAACATCGGACTTTTTTTCTCGTATCCTTTTACCTTCATTGCACGTAATACGTCTTCCTCGGTATACTTTTTTACAAATATTTTCTCAGCTACGGATTTTACAGCTAATGTCATTGTCATGACAAAGCCTCCTTTATTTTAAAAATTTATTGTTCTAAATTAATTGATGCTTACTAACAATCATTATCTAAGCTTTTTATTAAGCGATATCTGTTGCCGCTTTTGATAAATAACGCAACCGCTGTTCATAATTTTTTATCATTGAACTCTCGGATTCTATCGTCATTAAAATAAAATCTGCACGCATATTTATTACTTTGCGGAATGGCTCAATATCTTTAGGGTGAATTAATCCTTTTGCCATATACACATCGAGCTTGGAGTTTTCCACTCGAGCATTTTCTATCAAAAATTCTTCCCCGTACCACTCTAAAATGGCAGATATATCATAACCCGCTTTTTTTTCACGCAAGCTTACCGATCCAAATTCATGCTTAATTTTCTTCTCTGTCAAAAGAACTTGGCATTCAAGCATATTCTTTTTTAATTTCTCATACCTGTTTGATAAGAGAGCATGTTCTCTGTCTGAACGAACATAATGACTCCATTGCTCTTCAACTGAAAAAACAATATTAGGAATGTCTTCAAGCACCACTCTTCCTTTTTTATTAGGATTTGTGGATACGCTATAAGTCGGGGGCAAGGCAAAAGTAGCAATGTCTTGCTCCACATCCTTTGGTAATCCTTTTAAAGGTAGGGATGCTAGCGGAAGAAATAACCCATGATCGTGTAAAAAGTGATTCAACCCTATATGGTCTGTGTCATATATAGGCATTTTCCGCCACTTTGCCACGTATCCGTAAGCTTCATGAACAATCCGATTTTCCTCTTTCTCTTGAAAAGATTGCTTTAATAATTGCTGAAAGTGGCTTTTGTATTGTTCCATTCGCTTTAAATGAAAGTAAGAACGGTCTCTTACAAACTGTTCCATCATTTCTCCCGCATTCAATTAGACCACTCCTCTCTTTTTAACCGGCTCTTGCAGGCTATAGAGAGCATTAGTGGGCTTTGCGCGAGAAGATATGAAAAATGGATCATCAGCAATCGAATCTAAGAATACTTCCATTTTTTCTTCTTTTTTTATAGAGGGTGGCATTAAATGAAAGAGCAGCTGCTCTTCTACAAATGCTCGAAAACCCTTATGATTCTCTAAGAATTCTATTGTTTCCCTGTCTTTTACTCCTCGATATAATGTTCCCCACTCCACATGAACACTATAATCAGGCGGAGTAACATATGAATCGATTAGATATGAAGCAGTTTGAACGTAAACCGTTCCGCTATTCATCCGGATATCCAGTAATTCTGTTCTTGTGACTCCATACGACATGATCTATCTCCTTCTCTCTCAGACTCTTAATTTTTGATATGCAAAAAGTCCCTTACAATTAAAGGGACCTGGTATGTTTTTTCTCTTTATATTTGTTATACAGCAGTTGCTGCTTTGCTCATTGTGGTAAGAAGAAAACCCTTTGCTGTCTTTCTAGTAGTAATATAAAAAGCTTCATCCTTTTTGGGTTGTGCTTTTCGAATATTATTAGCAAGTGTATTTACGGCATAAACGGTTGCCTGCTTCTCTTGTTCATCCTTAACAGTCAATGCTAAGTAGCTTGAATCCGCAGACCCCTGTTTTTCTTCAATAGATATAATACGAACAAGTTGCTTAGCAGGTGGCTTATTACCTTCTTTTTTTCCATCTTGTTGATTGGAAGAAGATATTTCGTTATTCTCCTTACTTGTGCTATGTTGAGTCTTTGATGGATCATTTAAAGGTTCAGGGGATTGAGTATTGTTATTGATAGACACATTTTCCTGTTCACTATCCACTGCTTCATATTTTAACTTGTTTCGCATGTCTTGAACTTCTGTCTCATCTAGTAAGGAAACGCCGCATAAAGATAATGTGACACGTCGCTTAGCCTTAGTTTCTGCGTGCATAATTGCATTAGCTAAACTAGATGCTGTATAGCGATCACCTTGCCAATCAGCTAGTGCTGAAGCACCAATTGATTCATCTTCACGGCCATCACTTGTTCGACCTTTTGCAACAACAATATAAACATCATTATCGAACCGTTCTCGACTAGTGATAGTAACACTTACACCATGTATGATCCGAAGCTGATCTGTTGCATTTTTCATGGCATATAACACCGTTTTCCCATTTTCAAAAGTAATGTAAGAAAAAGGTTTTGTAGCTGGATTTAGGCCAAACTCCTGGCAAACATGTTCGTAGTACATTCCTCTTTCTTGTTCAGTTAAAAAACTAAGATCATCATTGGCTGCTATTTTGCGAAGAAGAGCCTCCATTTGTGGATTATTTTGATTCTCTTTGTTTTTTATTGCCATAAGGTGACACGCTCCTTTTAAATTCTATATTCGTTATTTCACAATTTTTAAGCCGTTTCGATAGAAGGCTTTAACAAGTTCTTGTTTTGTTAGTCCTGATTCTTCATGAACCACACAGATAATGCCCTCTGATACTTCAAAAAGGTCTTCTCCAGCATGATTCCTAAATACAAGATAATTTTTCTCGAAAATATTAATGAATGCTTCAAGATTAGACAATGGCATTTGAATAGGAATGTTTGAAATGCTCCCCTCTTCATCAACAATATGGCCTCGCAGCAAATTAATATCTTCTCTTCTTTCATAATTAATTTTTTCAATAGGTAATTGCAAAATTGCTCCCATTAGTAGTTCCTCCTTAAATAAAAAAACAGATCCTGGTCTTCAATAATTACTGAAAGAGATCTGCTGTTTTATGATTTTTAATTTGTCATTGATTAGTTTCTGAAAAAAGTTACATCGCTTCTTCCTGCATCATAGAAAACAAGTCGTACTTTTTAGGATGAATGTTCTCCGCTAATTCCTCAATTTCAAAGAGTGCCGGCTTAAGCTTAATGACTCCTTTAGGCTTCTCTGGACGAACTTGCAATATAACATGGTTATCCGCGAGTACGATGATGCCGATATCTTTTTGACTGAAAATTCCTCGTGGATTTTCGACTTTAAAACCATTAGTTTCTGAAAAATAGCGTATCCACTCTTGTTTAGAACGTGTTGCTGTCATCGCATACTCGAGTCCTCTATAAGTAGGTTGATACGGTGAGAATAACTTGAGTAAATGAATGGTCCCTTCTGGAGTTGTGTTAAAAAGTGCTCGATAACCACACACATTATAGCCTCTAGCCTTTTCGCTGAAAGGAACAAGTGTAAAAAATAATTCCTCTCGTCTCCAGGTTATCTCTCCTTTTGCATTTGCCTGAAAGCCTATAGGTTCTATTAAAGCTAAGAGCTCTTGCGGCTTTTTGTCCAAAAACAGTGTTAGTTTGAACATGATTTTCCTCCCTTTCCCATTTGTAGACAACAAAAAAGCCCATAGGGAAATTGATTGTTAGCACATGGCTACATCAAAAACCCTATGGGCTTTAACTTGTTGTGTTGATAAAAAGTAAAAAATAAAAAGATAGAAGTGATACACTCTCAGTATATAATGGGACGAGTTTTTAGGCAAGTATTTCCGTTATTTCCATTCTTTAATAACTAAGTAATAGTCTGGATAAGTATGTATAAAAAAGCCACAGCTGCACTTTGTGACTACAACTTGGCCTTTTGGGTAGAGATTTGTCAGTGGTTTCTTCCCATTTCAAGATTATAAACTAGCTAGTTTAATCAAAAATAATTCGATCTTCCAGTTTTGCAAAGGCAGTGGAAAACAACTTAGGTTTCATCTTGTAAAGAGGTAATCCAGAATTTAAAGCTTTAACATTTTCTTTAAAATAAGGTAGTTCCGTATAAATTTCAGGTACTCTCTCGATATCCAATCCAGGTGCCCATCGGTTCCCAATTACAACAATAGCATCTTCTCCTACTCGATCTGCTACCTGATAAATATGTTTGTGATTTGAGCGGATAGAATGGATATAATGAGGGTTAGGCTCCGTGACACACCATAATTCATCACAAATTCGCAAAGCTTCCTTTGAGATTGGATCATCCCAATTATGTGAAATGTCAACAAAAACAATAGGGGCTTGTCTTGCGGCAAATAATAACTCTTTAGTCATTTCTATATCGAGTTGTTTATCTTCTACTCCTTTTTGAGCAAATACGGTTACTTCTTCAAATTGCCAACGTGGAATACTTATATTTTTAAATCCTTTTGACATGACATAGTGCAAACTATCCCAGTTATCAGGTGGAGGAGATTCCGCAGCAAATAATGAATATAGCGCTTCATATTCATTAAAAGAATCCACAACACTTACTGGTACACAGAGATCTGATAGATTTCTACTAAAGTTATGAATCAAAAAAGTAGAACCTGCTCCTGGATGAATACTTCCTACCGCAATTAATTTAGGTGGAATCAAAGGAGATGATACTGCAGGTCGGTTAATGGTAATCAAAGATTTACGCTGTTTTTTTTCAGATTTTGATTCGATGTTCTCTTGTTCTTCCGCTACCGGCAATTCTTCCTGTTTGTGTTCCTCCTCCTGTTTTTCTTGTCGCTCTTTTTTTGGAAAAGTAAACTTTGGAAGGCTAGGAAGTTTTGGTTTAGGAAATTTAATAGCTTCTTTTTTTTCCTCTATTACGCTTTCTGTGCTCTCTTTCTCCTTTTTACGCCCAAAGGGTAATTTAAAGGGACGAGGAGCTTTTTCTTCTTTTTGTTTTTCTTCCTCTTCTTTCAGTAGCTCAAACTGTTCTTCGAGACCAGCTTCTTCTAATGGAGATTGAAAATCTTCTACTTGTTCTTTAGAGGGCTCTTCATGCTCCCATGGCTCATATACTTTATCCTCATCAAATGCTTTCCTAGAATCTTTTACCACTAAGTAAGCAACTTTCGAATAGCGTGGATTGTCCTTCATTTGGTTAATTAATGATTGAAGATCCACATTACGGTTATGAAAAATGTCTAAAACATTTCTTGCTACCAACTCACTTAGGAATGGATCTCCTACCTTTCTCTCACATAGAAAAACGAATCGAACTTCATCATCATATTTACGACGAACATTCTCTATGAAACGGAGCCATTCTATTTCCCTATCATGTGGTTGTGTTGCTTCCAATCCAAATCGTTGATCCTGTACTATGACAATATCAGGCCGTTGGTTTTCAATAAATTCTAATAAGTATTTAATATGATAGATAGGATCCGGATACAACTCAAATTCTGCTGATAGATTTCTATATAGAATTTGACTATAAACATCATCGTTTATAGCAAGGAGCACCCTCTTTTTATTTTTTTCCTGCATAGGCAATCCGGTTATTATTAATCCGGATGTTTCACCTTCCCTTCTTTGTTCTTCCTTCCTATAGCACATAGAGACCGCTTATCACAGGAAAAGCGGTCTTTACTCTTTGTGCGGATTAAGTAGGAAAGAAGTTTGGAGTCTTGTTAATTTTCCGTCTGTTATAGGTTTGTAAAAAGCATGAGCAAGACCATATTCTATTAATTCATCTTCTAAACAAAACCAAATATTAAGCTTTTTCTTCTCAAGTACAATTTCTTGTGCAATCTTTTCCGCAATCTTTTTAGTGGATACATAAATGATAAATACGCTTGGATTAATACCACTTATATTTTTAAAGGAAAATGGTAGCCCTTCACTTTGTATATCCTCCCACTGTTGAAGTTTTGTCTTAAGGTAGCCAACATAGTCTCTACCTTGCTGAACACGGTCAATGACAAAGTTGAAATTTCCTTTTGGGGACCGTACTTCTGCTACAGCGAGCGGACGTTTATATTCGGGTGTATTTAAAACTACTGGATTCCAAGACCAAGCAGAAAGCCGATTTTCTTCCACTAACTGACAGCGAAGTTCATTTGTAGCAACGAAGCGCTGCATATTAGGGAGTCCTTGTGAATTCCATCTATGAGGGGCCATAAAAAAACTTGAATGATATAGCTGTTTTAATACTGAAAATCCTGTAAGACCAATCGTGAATGGCGCTGGTGGTTTTTTCTCACCCTCCACAGGAAATAGGTCAGACGAAATATCCCACCGATTTACGAGAGAGTACTCCCTTAATTTTCGCAAGTGATTCGATACTTGTGAGCGAGTCGTCTTTGACTTCATGTAACGTTTAATTTGATCTTCATTGGCAGCAATTGCATCTCCTAATACCTTTAATATCCTCATATCCAATTCGTCAAAAAAACCCGAATTAATACGTTCCATTGCACTCCAGAGAGTCAATGAACGGTGTGGTTCTGGGTGAACGATCCCCCCTTGAATAGAGGGGTCGTCCCATATAGATAATCTATTACCTGAATTCATATAAAAGGAGGGAGTTCGTGGCGATGCTGCCATTTGAACACCCGGATTATTCATACAAAAAGTCTCCTAAGTCTTTTACCTTCTTTTTGCCTTGAGGGTAACCTAGAATGACACTTTTTGCTTGACGCTTTTCTTCATCAATTTGAAGAATACGGAGATTTACAATGTCTCCTACAATTGGTGCTTCTAAATGCCGAGGCTTAGTTGCTTTAATTTGAAAACCTGGAATTACCTGAACAAAAATGCCGTGAATTGGATGGACTGCTGTTACAGCTCCTACTACAGCTTCGTCATTTTTAAATTGTTTAAGTTGCTCCATCGGATCAGGAATAGTCGCTTTTCGAGAAACCTGGACGATTTGATTTTCTTTATCAAAACGAAGCACTTTTACCTCAATCTTTTTATTAGGCGTAGCAGCTTCTGCAACATTTCTCCGATTGTGATCCCAGTCATAATGCTTCATATAACAATCTTGTCCTTCGACATTTACAAAGATTGTTCGATTTTCTTCTTTGTAGCCAGTAATGGTTCCCTCAAATGTTTTCTCATGAAGAGTTCCTTCCGATTCGAGTGCTTCAATGGTTCTCCAGAAGTTAGCACGCTTTAATTGATTCACCATTCGAACAGATACAACTGCAACCTTTTCCTCTTGGTCTACCTTTAGAACGATAACTTCATGTACAGTACCAACAAAACGTACCAATGATTTATGTTCGTAATCTGAAAACTCTGGAGCTGGGCATATGCCCTTTACTCCGTCCTCTAATTCAAAGATGGCACACTCCACCTCTTTTGTTACCACTCGTTTGGATTCTTCATCATAAACAGGTAGTTTACGTGTACCTACTTGTCTAATCATTGCTTCTACTGCTTCCCCACTTTTTCTCGCATTTTCTAAGCGTTCTGATACTGCCATTTTGTTTCCTCCTTATTATTGTCTGTCTTAAATAAACTTTTTTATATTTCATCACATACGACTGATTGTTGACTGATACCAGCAATATGCCGTAATTACTGATGTTGTAGATATTATGGCGACAGTTTGCTTCTGTTCTAAGTGGGAATTTACTTATTTATAAAAAATATTTTTGAGCGGAACATTCTGTAGTACTAGTCACTGAAGAAACGGATCTACTATATAAAAATTGAACCGATAAAAAGACGGCTCTAAGTAGAAAGTTAACAGAAGAGAAATTGAAATATTTTTAATGCGGCTGCTGCCGCTAAAACAATAATAATAAAGGTAGCTAATAAAAAAGGATCATAAAAATAACTAATATTAATAAATTAGAAGAAAAACCACTGAAAAGTATCCCTTATAAACCCTTGATGCTATTGGTTTTTTTGTTATTGGGAAATTCATGGTAATAAAAAAAAGAATCTAAAATATTGAAAGAATGCATAAAAAGAAAAATCATTATTAATAAAAATAAAAAGATCGCTATAACTTAAAAATGTTCGACAAATATTGTCATATATCGACCTATTTATACAACCATCTCCACCTGTTAATGAATTTACTTCCTTGATAATGCATAAAAAAAGACAGAGAGTAACGAGTACTTTCTGTCTCTTTTAATAGTTTCTAGGCAAAACAAAAAAAGCATGACAAATAACCATTAAGAAAAATGATTCAAAATGGCAGAATTTGTAATATGGATTTTTTAAAAAACTTTCTTTAAAGTCGGCTCCTCATGAGATTTTTCATGTTCTATTTTTTCGTCTATTTTTTATCTTTTCCTCCAGTGCGTTAAGCTTGATCTCATAATGTTTTCTTTCAGACTCGGACATATCTTCTACTCTTTTGCTTAATCCCGCTTCTTCATCATGAAACCAATCGGGTAACATTTCATAACGAAGAACCTTCCCATGAGTACGTTGTTTACGCTGTTTAAACGGAGTAGTTGTATTCTTTTTATAAGAGTCAGTTGAAGATTTATTTTGTAAGGCCTTTTCTCGCAAACTTTCTTCCTCTAGTAATGATTCCTTCATTTTTAATAATTCAGGAAGTTCTTTGGGATCGATTTCAGATGCAGCTTGTTCATTATTAAACCAATAGGGTAGCAACTCTGTACGGGAAGAAGTTCCTTGGTTACTTTTCCAACGTTTATTTTTAAATTGTTCATCTTTAATTGGTTTAGTTGATGAAGGTTTTGCAGATAACCGTAAAGCATAAGCTTCTTTCATTACATCTTCGCGACTTTTCCCAAGTGTATTTGCTTCTGCATATACATGTTCTATTTCAGCTTTAAGCTTCTTTTCTATAGAAGAAGGTAGCTTAGTATCAGACTGTTCTAATTCATTTGACAAAATCAGCAAATGATCTTTTGAAGGCAATGTTGTTAGGTAATCATAGGCTGATTGCATAAAGGGAGCAACAGATGGCTGATTTAAAAATCTTTTTGCCAGTTCAAGCAACTCTTCCCGAATTAAAGGATTAAGGTAATACGAAATTAAATTTTTCACAAATATTCCCTGTTCCAATTCATCCGGAAATGCTGCATGACGTTCTTGGAAATATCGACCCAGTGCTTGTCGATACAGTCGTATACCCTCGGCTCCAAATAGTTTAGCAACGTTTTCCTTTGCTATGTACAATTCTTCCCTAACAGACAGATTCACCTCATGATCAGAAAATACGCCTTCCGACATATCAAGAAAGTCATAATGATAAGAAAGAGCAATCTTTTGAATATCCCATAGAGAAGACATGCGCTCATGTACATTGGTTTGACGAACTTTATACTTCATGAAAAACTTGTTTTCTTTTCTTTTTCCAACGGTGGGAAAAAGAAGTTCATTTAATTTTTTATTTTCCATTTGCGGTAAATGATAAAAATGAACAGGATTAATCCGTATGTATACAGGGTGTCCTTTTTGAAATTTCGCATTTTTATTTTTTGCAAAACCAAAATGAAAGCGCTGTTTACGCTGATCACCTTTTTTCCCACAATACGAAAGAAATTTAGGAAAGACCTCTGCAATATTGTCTTGGTGAATCCAAAGTGTTCTTTCATCCTCATCTGTAAAGCGCAAGTGGATAAGGTCTTTTTGGATTAATCTTGCCAGTATACGTTGCGTTTCTCCAAAATTATGGAGGTGTGGAAAATCAGCTGCATGTTTCGTTTGCTTTGTTTTATACATTTTTTCAACAAAGAAATGATACAAGGTACCAGGCTTGCCACGAGAAATTAAGTAGTTAAATACCTTTAGTTCTGCTGTTGAAAGTGTAAGTAACTCTTTTTTCTTCTCATCAAAAAATTCATAGTTAGGAAGATAATGAAAAGAGCGGCACTTTTCTTGATAACGTGTAGCAGAACAGTTGTAAAATCCATCTACTTCTTTTTTTATTACACAATTATCAAGTAATTGTTGAACCACTTTACGAGCTCTGTTTTTGGCAATAGCTAATTTTTCAGATAGAAGGTCCGTTAAATCTTCGGTGTTGATTCTTTGGTCAAGTAGATCTGTAACAGGACCAAGAAAATAAACAGCACGGATCATATTAGCGGAATATTTATATGCTTTGGAATCATGAAGATACGATATATCAATCATAATGAATTATTTCCTCTCTCATATGTATTACGATATTACAGAGGAAATCCATTCATCCAAAAAACTGGGGAAGTCAGGAGGAAATGTCAAAATAATCAACAAACACTTCGCTTTAGTGTTGCATTAAAGTGAAATGTAAGTTATAATCATGTCACATATGTTCCTTGTGTTCTTTAGGTATAAAATGGATTTCCTTTTTCTTGTTATAAAACGGATTTCCTATGTGTAGAGTGCCTTAAAGGATATACAGGACTGCCAATGTACGAGGGGCTTCGGGGCGGAAGCTCTTCTTTTTTTGGGCTTTTTTCTGTATTTGTAAATTGTGTTGATGCTACTGTACTTATATGCACATAGATTACTGTACTAGACAGAAAGTGATAATTGATCCGCTTCCGTGTGGAAATGGGAATCGATATCTATTTCTTTCTCCCAGCGGCTGATCCTTTTTTCTAAAATATAAATCACGGCTTCCGAACGGTTCATCTTGAATTCATACATATATCGGTTTAGGCGTTTAAGAAAATCATTTAAAAGAAATAGGTTGATCATTTCTTTTTTTGTATAATTGGCTGTATTTATATTTTCGCTTGTCTCATATAAATTGAGCTTACCGGATTCAAATTCATCGATTTCGTCTCTAAGTAGCTGCAGCATAGCTTCATGATTATTAGCGGCATTAGTATAAGTACTATACCGTTTTACTCTATTTAGCAATACTTCTGACATTCGGATAGCACAGCGTTTTTTTTCATCTGAGTTAGGAGAGAGGTCGAGACTTAATCTATTTTCATATGTTTCGAGTTCTCTTTCTAATAGCTTAATAGCGGCTTCAGCAGAATTTAACTGATAGTCTTTCTGATAGCTTGATAAGCGTTTTAACAAGTCTACCGGAAGATGTAATGATAACGCGTCTTCATCATTAGAATGAAACTCTTTCTTACTTGTCAACAGACTCCCCTCCTTTCATACAGTATGAATAATTATGTTCATCATAAAACGGTTAGTTTGGAAAATCAACCATTTTTTATTTCATTATATTAACCATAGGAAAAATTACCTTATTATGGGTGGTTGACTAGGACATTATAACCTATTCGTGGATTAAAATCTAGGTGCATAGTCACTTTTATATACAGGATGTTCCATATTCATCCTGTTTTTTCACTCTTTCATAACTTGTACCGCGTAGAATAGCTGGAAGTTCGTGTTGTTCTATTGATGTGTGCCCTAATAAATATTCAGCAATCTTTTCTACAACATCGAAATGAGCGGATAGCAACGCTTTGGTTGAGTTATAGATTTCTTTTCGTGCTTCCACCAGTAATTTTTGAGTAAAGTCATTATTTTCATCCTGCCGCTCAATAAATAGATTTTGATAGTTACTATCCATACCGTATTTGGTAATGTACATAAGAAGCTGTGAATTTGCTTGCTGAAGATCAGCAGCTGCCCCGGTTGTATAATCCCCATTTAAAATTTTTTCTTCTACTGCTCGCCCTGCAAGTGTAACCATCAATTGATTTTGTAAATCACTTTTCTTTAATAAGACCCTTTCTCGACTAACGGGCGATACGTGGCCAAGAGACTTTCCATAAGGTGTGATAGTAATGTAGGCTACACTTTTATATCCTTCTGGGCTTGTAAGTATCTGTGCCGCTGCATGTCCGGCTTCATGATAAGCAATAATTTTTTTATCTTCCTCAGTTAAAGCACGGTTTGTTTGTGGTCCAGCTATAATTTTAGTAAAGGATTCCCTTAGTGCCTGTATTGTAATCTGTGACTCTTCTCTTTTTCTGGCAATAAGGCTAGCCTCATTCACAAGTTTATCTAAGTCTGCATTAGAAAAACCTTCAGTTTGCTGTGCAAGAACGTAAGGGTAATTCTTCTGATTCACATCTTTATGTATCAAGTCTCCTTTTTGATTTAAATACAGTTGTAATATTGCTTCTCTTTCTTGAAGATTCGGTTTATCAATAGTTATGATTCGATCAAACCTACCTGAGCGTATTAAAGCGGCATCCAACGAACTGGATAGATTTGTTGCTGCTATAACAATGACTCTCGAATCTTTGTTAAAGCCGTCCATTTCTGTTAGCAATTTGTTAATCGTTTGATTCGTTTCGGTTAATGTGCGCATTTCTCTTTTCGTGCCGACCGCATCTATTTCATCAATGAATAGAATGGCACATCCTGATTCTTCTGCACGTTTACGAACTTTTTTAAATATCTTGTTTATCTTTTGAGCACCGGCTCCTACATACTTATCTTCAATATCGGACGCAGAGATGTGAAAAAAAGGCGTACCAGTTTCCCCTGCTATTGCTTTAGCAAACAATGTTTTTCCGTTCCCAGGCGGGCCTTCTAGCAAAACACCTTTTGGAATACGCTTCGTATACTTACTAAATTGTTGTGGATATTTTAGAAAATCGACTATCTCCATTAATTCCTCTTTTACATAGTCATATCCGGCGATATCTTTAAAGGTGGTTAACTCATTTTTTACTTCTTCAATGTCTGTTCTTTTAGGCATAATAAATTGACGAAAAATATAGTATGCGACGATAACTGTAAAAAGTAGAAGTATAATAAATTCAAAGAAGATGACCCATCCTGATGTTGTTAGCTGAACAGGTTTAAATTCCACTTCAGTTCCGTTTCGACGAAAAATATTCTCCTTATTACTTTTATTCGTAAAATAATCTGTAAAATAGCCACGGGGTAGTTTTACAGTATATTCTTTTCCCTCATAGGTATAAGATAGCGTTTGTAAGGCCTCATCCATGACAACATCAGTCATGTTCTTTGCTTTATCCGTTTCCATAAAGGTTACAAATGAAGAAAAAGATTGTTCTTCAACTTCATCATTTTCGGGAAAATAAAACTGCAAGCCGATCAGTGCTGCTACAACGATAATCAAAACAACTATTAACCAGTTTCTCTTTTTTTTATCTTTAAATATTTTTCTTAGTCTGTTCATCTGTGTTGTACCGTTCTTCCCCTAGCATACGTTATTCACTTATAAATACTTTAGGAAAACGGTACTTCACTCCTTCCCTTAAGCAGGCTTTTTGTTTTTTATGAAATAGCAGCACTTTTCGAGTTTATAAATTTCATCATCACTCCATTCTTCTCTATAAATGCCGCTCTTTTAAAAGTTTGTTCGATATTAAAGACTTTGCTTTCTATCTCCATTTCATTAGTTACAGAAATCAATGCTTCCACTTGTAATTCATCAGATAGAGTGTTTGAAATAAGTAACAACATATTTTCTGCCACCTTTTCTAGCTCGTTCAACTCCATACTTAAGGTTAAGTTAGTAAGAACTGCAACTCGTTTGTAAGGTTGTATATTCTTTGCGCCTTTTATAGCAGAAAAAGCCTTTTGGATGATTAGCTGGTCTTTTTCAGCTATGTTTAATACTTTATTTCCTCCCCATCGATTGTCAAAAATAAAAAGAGTAGCCTCGTTTCCACTTATATCTATGCCCATTTGCTCGGTATGAAAGGTGATATTTGTCTGTATGTAATGAGGAGTAAAATGGTTGGTCCATTGAGCATGACTAATCAAAGCATGTTGCATTTTTAATTCCTCCATTCCTTATTTAACGAACTATCCTTCTGCCCATTTGTATCAATTTTCAATTTTATAATTAAGCCAAGAAGAGGTTGTCACAAGTTCGTAACAAATGTACGATTTCTAATAGATTCCCGGATATTATGAAGTCGATCGAAAATTCGTCAAGGGTAATTTTAAAAAATTAGTAAAATAAATAATAAAGAAACTCCTTGTTAACGTTTATACAAGGAGTCCCTTAAGTTTAATCACTGTCTAAATTTAAATCATTTGCTTGTCTTGCCAGGCTACTCGCTAAACCGACAGGAAGGTTTTGTCTTGAAAAGCGGGAAGGATCCTGGGCATTACGCACAACATTATCCAATTGAGCATTTTCACTATCTAATAGACTAAAATCTTCCCCTGTCTCTAGAGTGGCTTGAAGTGTCAAGGCATCTACTTCTTCTTGAGACATTTCTTCAGAGTTTGCTACATTAGAAGACGAGCGGTTTGCTCTACTCTGAATCGCCATAGTATTTTTTTGTTTTAATGCTTCTTCAATGTTTTCTTGAAAATCCTTCTCCAAAATCTCATCTTTCTCCCTGGAGAACCAATCCATAGGGACAGTTTGAACTCCTAGATTCACCTGAATGTCTTGTGTTGCTACACTAGAAGGTTGAGTAGAATTTGCGTTTTGATTCTTTATATTTTCAGCGGTAACGTCTTTAGCTGTTCTAACCGAATTATTTGTTGTCCCCTCTTCGTGTGGCTCATTTACATTACTGGAATCGGTATTATTGGGCTCTATATTTTTTGAAATAGAATATTCCGTTGAACTCTCGTTATTTTCGAGAAACTTACTTAATCCCTCTTCTGTCGCCTCAGAGTCATCTATGAACGTTTCACTCTCTGATTTACTGTTTTCAGTTGGCTCAGATGTATCTGAATTTGAGGAGTGCTGTTCATATCCGATAAATATATCATCTAAAAGCGTTGTTTCCTCCTGTTGAGTAGGGACTTCTGGGTCCTCAATAACATTGGTTGTAATATCCTCGGTAAATTCAGCAATCTCTACTTTTTTTTCTGTTGCTGTGTCAATCATTTCATTTTCAACATCAGAGTTTGATCCAGGAGAACTCGGTAAAAATTCTTGTAGCTCTTCCTCAGACATTACTTCCTCTGTATTTATCTCTGGATAAGTACTAGAATCTACCGATACTTCATATGCCACTGGTGTATTAGATTCATTAGTCTCTAAATGATCAAGTGCAGAAGATACTTGCGCGGCTACATCTTTATAGATCGGTAACTCTATATTTTCTTTTGCAAGCGAGTCAGTAGAGGATGACTGGTCAAGCAAGTTTTCATCTGTTACAAAGTGGGACTCATTTGATTCTTTTTCGGACAAAACATCATCGACTGCTCCATCAATATCTTGATAAATCCACTCTTCACTCATTTGAGATTCTCGAACGTTTATCCAATATGCTCCTGCTTCCTTATCTACAGTAACAATAGCTTTTTTAAATTCTTCTCTAGGAACAAAGTTAGCTAGAATCTGCTGTGCAGGTAGCGGCTTATTATTATCAACTAGTTTAACTGCACAAACAAAAGCATCCTGATAGATTAACTCACTTGGACTTAGGACGGGCATTTTTCGCTCCATGTAAGTTTTACCTGTTCGGCGTATAGGACTTTCCATTAATGGAGATACTTCTTGATCGCTCTCCCCCTCATCAAATACAATCTTTTCTCCATAAATTGAGGAAAACATTTCTGCATCCTCTTGCGTGGTATCCCCATATAAGTACTTGTTTCGTAAAGTACTAATAAGAGTCTGCATGAAAGATGATCCATACTTGTGGGATAACTGACTAGTTGTTTGTGCAACAACCGTAACAATAGCTTTATATTTTCGGGATTGGGCAGGAAAGCTTTTAAAACTATCATTTATATAGTCAGGAAATTCATCAACATAAAGAGAATGGTAAGCTGAGAGATTAGGCTTTCTTCGAAATACCGCGTTTTGCATGCTGAGAAGTACGAACTTCCCTAAAATATCAGATAACTCCGACAAGTCACCCTTAGCTGTGTTGACTAGTAATATTCCCCCATATTCTAAATGCTTATCGAAGTCGAAGTTTGATTCTCCAAACAGGACTCGGCGCATAAGTATATTCGATGCAATATCATTCAAAATGTTTCGAAGTCCTACAACGTGTTCTGACTTTTTATCCATCATTTTCTTATCGCCACGATAAGGACCGCTTGTAATTTCAATATCTTTTTGGTTTGCTCCAAATCCTTGCTTCTCACTAACGTAGGTTTCGTTAAACCATTCATCCACACCTTTTACAATTAACCAATGGTTTCTTTCATCACGATCAGTAATTTGGTTTATGTCTTCAGGTATAGTCTCCTTTAATGCTAAATGCATACGGGCGACAAGTTGAGCATCATTATACATTTCAATCAAGTTCTCAAAGCTGGCTTTCTTGTCTGGGTCATGCAGCATAAGTAAATAAATGTGCATTTTTAAATGAGCTCGTTGACTTTGCTGGAAGAAGAATTCTTGTTTTTCCCCAACTCCTTCTATTACCATGGTGAACATTTCGGCAACTTTATCAACCGGGGCATTAAAAAGATTTAATGAAGGAGTATCTGGATTTGTAGGGTCAATATAGTAAACCGCTTCTTTCGGTATGCCATGTGCAAGTACTAATTCATATACTTTGTCACACAAATCCTTTGAAGGTTCAATTACGGTAATTCCATTTAATAAAGACCCTTTTATATCTTCTGTATGGTACTTCTCTCCCTTTGCAAATAAGGCTTTAAAATTATTGATCATGTAGGTCATGTAATGAAGATCCTGATTAATCATAGGTAAAACAAGAGCGCTTGTTTTACCTGTTCCGATACTACCTATAATTAGATTATTGAGTGTTCGGTCTTTTCCTCTAAGGATAACCATTTCTCCGGATTTAGTATTAGCCCCTAGTTCAATATCAGGAAGTGGTATAGTCTTTTTCTTCTCTTGGTCGAAGAATTGACGAATTTTAGATGAAGTTTTTCTTTTCTTTTCATCCGTCATGAATAAGGAAGCAATGCTTGGAACGCTTAAGCTATATTCCCACGTTTTAAACCGCTCAATTATGTCCTTCCAATGTTGGTTACAAAAGTTTAATAACCAAAGAGTGACTGATATTGACATAATAAGTGGGATAGACAACAGAAATAGCATTAAATTATCTGTATTGGCTAAAAGTGCTTGCTCCAAAGCCATGTTTTCCATGTAGATCATTTCTTTCTTGTCATATAAAAATGGAATAAGAGAACGAACAATAGGTGCACTACCATTCCATAAAAGTTGAAAGACGATCCCAAAATACATAACCGATACAGTAAAAATACGCCAAATCATCTTTTGATATAACTGCACCTTAGTTGAGAGTATCCACATGATAATAAATATGGGAGCTGAGATAAGTAATTCAAGATGAAATGGAGTTTTTAGTGGTTGTCCGATAATAAGCGGAATAACCATGGGCTCTTTACCCCATTGTATAAGCCAAAGTGAAATGTACTTATAAAATCCTCGAAGAAAAAACCAAATGGAAAGAGACAGTAGTGTTGTTACGATAATAAACGGGTAATGTTCAGTGCGTTTCTTGTTTATCAACATAAGGAATCCTACTCCTTTCTTTTCCTTTATAAAGCAAAGGAGTTTTTCTTTCTGTTTGCATTTCTTCTATGTTTACAAAAAAGACATTATCATAGTCAATATCAAATCGAAGAATATCTTCATCCATTTGAGCCTTAGTTTCATAAATTGCCCAAATTTCCGTATCGATTCGTTCTGCCCTAATATCTTTTTTGTTTAATACAATTCTCAATTCTTTAGCACGAGAAGCAAAATAGCGTAATCGTTCTTCATCTTTCATATTTCCCTCACGCATGAAAACAGGAATTATGGTTTTAAAATTGGGATGGGCATCTTTCTTTCTGGTCACAAGCACACCTGGTTGCTCATAATCAGAATATTTACTCGTGGATTGGTTTAAAAAACTTTCCCATTTTACGAAAATGGACTCCCTATTATATCCAGTCATTCTATCAAGGTAGCTGCGTATTAATTTGAGCGAGTACACAGTTTGGTCCACCCAACCTTTACCACTACGAAGAGATCGAATCAGAGAAGAGCTAACCTCCCTTAAACGTTCTAAGGAAAGAAAGTAAACATCTATATTAGTAAGAGATTTTAATTCCCCTACTTTCAGCATTTCTTTTTTTAAGTTGCGTACTCTTCGGTCCCCTTTTCCGTATTGTCGTGTAAGGTCAATTGTATTATCTAGTTGAACAAAGATTACATGATGATGGATATTTGGATGTTCTTTCGCTAACTTGTCGTATTTCTCAAATTTCATTTCAAGGCTAGTAGTTTGTGCGCTATCCCTCTTGCCCCTCTTAATTTTCTCCGTGCGTGCATCTAATTCAATGTGAATACGATGACAGTTTAATTTAAAAGTAGCGTCAGGCATTAGAATAATATCCTCTTTATTCCGAAAAAAAAGTGGATCTTCTAGCGGATCAAGTATATATAGCCGATTATCAGGAATATTTGAATACTCGTCTCCGAACATAACAAGATTTTTATTTTCTTCAAACGTATGTTCGTGCGGATCAGCCCGAATACGCCCTTCAAATTCATTAACTTCCTTGCAAGGTAGTTCATCAAGCATACGTTCGTAATTGGAAGCTGGAAAGCTGGAAGGAATACAGGAATGAATGTAGCTCCTTATCTCTTCATCCGTGTGAGAAAAAGGCAACTTCCCTCTCGAAGCATTCATAATTAACGTTTTTCTCTTCACTTTTTGTTGCTGGGGAAAAGATTTAAAGAGATGTCCTTTCTCTCCTCCTCCAAAAAGGTATCCAGCAGCCCTTTCTTCTTCTAGAATTTGAAGAACAACTTCTTTAGTTCCAATTGAATGATCATAATTTCTTCTACCTGTAAAAAGTTGCTTATTATCTTCCTCTTCAATCCAACCCACTCTTTTAAGCAAATCAAATCCCTTTTTGCCCAAAGTAACTAAGTTTCTTTTCTCAGATCTAGCTAAGGCAATACTATATTTTGCTATTAATTGCTCTTTTTCTAATCTGATTAACTTCCCACGAAATGTGGATGAAGCAGCATCAATAAAAAGATTATAAAAACGATTAAGCTGAGATTGGGAAACCTCTCTTTGTAAGTAAAGAAAGTAAAGCATGTATAAGTCAGCTTCTATCAAATACAAACCTTCAGTACCTCTGTGTCCAGTAATATATCTCAAAGTGAAGGGCTTAATTTGAGGAACATGCTCGCTGCATAGATCAGATGTTTTTTGCATAAATAATCACGCCTTTCATTTGCTGATTCAGAGAGTAAGAAAATATGGAAACCCTTAAAAAAAAAATTAAAAACGCCAAAAAAAATATCGCAGAATTGTCGATTCTTAACTTACTCTATCAATAGTATGGGCTGTGATTATACCTGTTCGAAGACCTTTTTTTAGGTATTTAGTTAGGATTATTTTTTTATTTTTTTTTATATTGAAGTAGCAAGAACACAGGCTTTAGACCTCAACGTCCTTGTTGATAGGGTTTGTTGATAGGCACTTTTTTTCTTTTTCCTCAACATTTAACCTCAACGGTCTACATCAACTCCCCTGCTTAAAAAAACGAAAAAAAAGATGACGATAACAAAGGATAGTTATTCACTTTTTTATACAGAGAAAAAACTAAAAAAAGCATAATTGTAAGCGACATTTTTTGCTTTTTTTATTGAACAATGGGTGCAGCATAGATGAATAAGTAGGCTGTTTTTATTGCTCTAGATTAACGGATAGATTCATTTGCACCTGATAGTTTCGATGGAGTAGATAATATTATTTAGATTGAAGAAGTTTGACAAAAGAAATTATTATTTAGGTAAAGGTGGTTATTGCTGGAGATACATTTACACCTATCCCAACTCACCCCCAATTGAGTACTTCTATGGTATGTAAGTTCAAGCAAGGAGGAAAAGAGTAATTAAATGAGCGTAAGAAGTTTAAAGTAAACAAATTCCTATAGTATTCATAAAATTAAAGTGGATCACTATTGTGGTCCATTAACAGTAAATGATGATTAGATGAAAAATCCCATGATAATTTACGGTAATCCTAGCTAATTCCTAATAGTTAGCCAGAGTGAATAGAGATAAGCTTCTCAAAAAGTAATGGTACATCATAATGTACCAGTTTAATGTACCAGTAAATATTTGTACTGAATCCGTTATGTAGCAAGGAATTTGGCGTGCTTGATTTTCGTTGCATATACTGGTACAATATGGTGAACCAGTAAATTGTACCAGTATAATGTACCAGTAATAGTAGTCTTAGGTGGTGATAAAGGTGTATGATCCAACAACAGATAGCGATATAAAAAACGGAATGGATGAACTTACATACTCGAAAGAAGTTATTCGCTTTCTTAGAATGCAATTAGATGATTTTGCGATTGATTGCTTTAGAATGGTTGTTAAGTCTGGTGAGGATGGATTGTTAAAAACCAAGTGCGGGGCTTATTACCAACAGAGAAAACTATTTGATTATGCTTTTCGTGTTTTAGAAGCTCAAGGTTTTATCGAAAAAAAGAAAGTAGCAACTATGCGTCCGTATTGTTTAACTATTCGAGGGAAACAATTAGTCCAATATTTAGCTGAAGAGAAACAAATGAAGAATAGAAATGATTCAATTTAAATTAAGGGGGAAGTTAAAAATGATTACGATTGATAAAACAGGTGCATTAAAAGCTATTTTATCTCCACATATGGAATCAAAGGAACTTACTGAGGAACTTGATCGTTATCCAAAACAAACAATCATTGGATTAGGACAAGGAGGAGGAAGAATAGCTGCTGAACTATCACGTTTCGGGTTTCCTACATATTTAGTAAATAGTTCTAAATCAGATATGGAAGAGCATTCAAACCTTATACCTGAGAACCGTCGTATTCTGACAAAAAGCACGGCCTATCCGGAATTAGAAGGAACTGATAAAAATGCTGTCTTAGGGTTAGAAATTGCAAAAGAAAATGCGACGAAATACAAAGAACTGGCAATTAATGATGATGTAACAGATGCCGACTTTGTATGGGTGACTGTTTCTTTAGGTGGAGGGACTGGAAACGGAGCTTTGAAATTGGCTCTTAGCTATTTATCTCAAATACGTGAAAAAGTCAAACGTCTCCCTGATGGAAAGATACCTTTAGGAGTCATTTGTTCACTTCCTTCCAAAGACGAGAAAGGATCTGTTTACCGTAAAAATGCTTTGACTGGTATAGCTGTTCTTCAAAAGCTAATGGATGCTGGTAAGATCGGTTCTGCGTTAGTCATTGATAATGAAAAAATGAAAGATTACTATGCAAAACAACCTTTAAAAACTTATGGTGGTACTGAGATTGATGCTAAATCATATAGCAATATGGTAGTTGCAGCATTACTTGCGGAAGTTGCTTCTATTCCACTATTAAAAGGACGCGCTGTTTATGACAAGACAGAGTTTTTAAGTACTATTTCTACACCGGGATGGCTTTCTGTATCAAAGCTAATAGCTTCAGCAGATGATAATGTAGAGCAAATGGTACATGATTTATTTAATCGAAATGAAGTATTGGCTACCTACGAAATCGAAGATGTAGCATCAGGTGGAGTAGCAGTTATGTATCCTGCATCAAAAAAAATATCACCTAAAACTGCAGATGATATTTTTCGTTATACTTCTGAAATCCTTCAAACTAAAGTAAACTTGTCTATCACAACAAACAAAGAAATTAATGGAATTACTATTTACGGCCTTGCAGTTATGAGAACTCCTTCTAGTAGAGTAATAGAATTAAAAAATGAGCTTGTTGAGTGGCAGGAAAAAGAAGAGGAAGAAGAAAGAAGGAAACAACAAAAAGCAGATGCCCTGGGTCTATCGGAATTTGTGGATATTTTCAGTTCTGAGTCTTCAGAGTTTTCAACTCGTAAGCCTATCGAGAGAGAGAGCAGTAAATTGAGTTTAGACGATCTGGATGATGAATGGGATAAAAAGACAGATGAAGTTAAAAAACTATCTATTAATGACCTTAAAGATATTGATTTTTAATTGTATAGTAGAGCCAGAGTCCCTTAAATGGACTCTGGCTTTTTGATTAGTAAGAGAGAATAGTTATTATAAAGGATCTATTCATACGCAAAAAAATAAAAAACAATAAAAAAATATAATTATCAAAATAAAAAAGAGAAAAAAGGAAAGATTGCAAAGTTGTGATAATCTACACAAAAGAAAATTTAAAAAAAGAAAAGAAAGTAAAGTGTGATTCATAAATCTATAAAAAAATATAAAAAAAGAAAAAATAAAATCGTGAATATAATCCACAAGAAAAATCATCGTTTTGTTTTGTTTTATTTTCTTTTTTGTTTTTTGTGGCATGATGTTGCTGTTGGGAGCAATAATAGGCTTCTGTTTAATAAAAAAACAAAAGAATATCGTGCGATTTTTTTTATTTTACATGATTGCTTTTTATTTTCTTTTGTTTTCAAAAATAAAGAAAAGTATCGCTAGCTTTGTTAAAATGATTTTATTACTACTCGACTTAATAGTGTTGAGCAACCACTTAATAAATGAATTCTTAAGAGAGGTGTTTTTAATGTCCGAAGAAAGGGATATTAAACAAACTGTTTCCGAAAACGATGAGATTGAGAAGACGATCGTTGAAAAAAATTATAATGAAATGAAAGAACTTATTAAGAAAATTTTTAAGGATGATCCTCTTTTTAATGAATGTCAGGTAGAGGAAAGAACGCGAGATAAGTTGTTTCCAAAGTTTTTAGGTGAACTATCTACTTCGCTGGAATATAGAGTTCCTGACATAGCGCATTATATTGAGCGGTCTCAATCTAACATAAGATACTATCTTACAAGTTTGCCTAGCTATATAGGTGTTGCACGATCAGGATCTTCCTATCGTCTTAAATATGATGGTGTCTATCGGGTTTATTTAATATGTATGTATATAAGAGATCTAGGCAAAGGTCTATCTGACATAAAGATTAAGTTAGGCGAAGATGCGTTTCTGATTGAGGCAGAACGACCTAAAAAATTACCGCCTGTTGATGTAGGTGTTTTAAATAAGAAAATTGATCGCTTAAATCAATTTAATGTAGGGAATTTACATTTAAGCCTCACTGTTTATAAAAATCTGCTTGCACTTCAGGAGAAAAGTGATCGACTTAACCGATTAAAAAGTGAGGTGAAAGACTATGATTTTAAGACTAAGCTTAATACTATTAAAATAGAATCTTTAAAATTACAAAAAGACCAAGCTGAGCGTGAATTAGACAGCAGCAAAAGAATTGCTCAGCAAATGTTGATAAATGAGAAGCGACTAGCTTTAGAAAATGAGAAGAAGAAGAGTGCTGGATTTTTTTCTCGTTGGAAAAGTGTAATAGTAGAGCAGAATGAAATAACTCAGCCTAGTGAAGAAGAGATTCAGAACACGGAAATCGTTCAAGAGCGTATAAAGCAGTTAAAAGATATCGAAAGTCAACTTAAGGACTTCCCCGAACTGACTTATAGTACTGATGCCTCTAAGCAACGAATTGCACAGCTTGAAGAAGAAGTATCAGTAATAAAACAACAATTGGAAGAGTCATTTCGTTATATGACCGAATACCAAAGAGATTTAATAGATAATTCAGGGATGTCTATTGAGAACTGGTTGGAAGATATTCCAGATGAGTTATTAGAAGCAGAAAAAAAGAGTTGATTTTAGAAAAAAGGTCTTGCATAAATTTGAAAAGTCATCATAATTTCATCAACCAACACTTTTTAAGTAGTTTCCTAATAGGGAGACTGCTTTTTTTATGAAATTTTTTAGAGTATTTAGCGTATAAAATCGCAACAAAAATAATCAAAGAAAAAAGGGGAGTAGATTGTTTATGTCAGAGGATCTTTTAAAACTTGTACCTGAACCTATGGAGGATGATGTAAATACCCAGGTTCCACCTTTCAAAAATCTAGAAGAAGAATCAAATATAAGAATCAACTTAAAAGAAACTTCAACGCCTTTATTCCTTGAAAAGCCACGAAAACATTATAATGCTGGACGGAATAGAAAAAGGATTATCGTTGTAGGATCATCTGGAAAAGGAGGCACTGGCAAATCAACAACTAGTGTCCTAATGGCTCTGGCTTACCAGAAGAAAAATGATAATACGGTAATTGTTGATTTTGATCTTCCAATTGGAGATGTACCCACTATGCTTGGCATGAGTTATGAAAGGAGTATAAGTGATTTTTACGATGTTCCTGATGACTTATCCGATGAAAAAGTGAGAGAGAATCTATTGCTGACTTATCATAATGGATTAAAAGTATTGCCCGCTCTTAGAGACCTACAAGACATGTCTCTTGTTAATACGGGCTGGTTTGTTGAAAAACTGATCCACCATCTTAAAAGCTTTGATGTAATTGTAGTTGATACAGGACCGAATTTTGAGGAAGCAACACTGAAGCTTTTCGAAATGGCGACAGATATAGTTTATGTGACGGATGATTATGAGACTACTTTCCATAACATTTACCAAGGCCGTTGTTTGCTTGAGTATTCGGGCGTAGATGTGTCAAAAATCCGCTTAGCGGTTAATCGCTCCCAAGATAGTAAGCAAGAACGGGTATCATTCATTTCTAATACAACAGCCATTCAAAATGTGTTTTTTTTACCGTATGTTAAAGAGATGCCTAATCTAGTTGATAGCAAAGACTATAATGTCTTAAAACAAAAAAATCATTTCTATAATCAATCCTTAGAAAAGTTAATGGAGCATCTTACTCCAGAACTTTACGGTACTGGAATGAATATAGAAGAGGATAAAAGACAGCCTGGCTTTTTTGCGAGGTTATTTAAAAGAGGTGTGAAGAAATGACACCACTGGTTGTTCCAGTTGTGATTTATATTGTGTATCACATATTCAACGTATATATGGACTGTAGATACCGTATTACAAAAAATTGGTGGCATTTATGTTTTTTGATAGTGGGAGCTATATATATCTATACATCGGGAGCATATTCTGCTTGGTATACACCATGGGCTGCTTTCTTTACAGCTTTAATATTTGGCTTGTTACTAGAAGTATTACGTCAATCCTCACCAGGAGATACAAAGATGATGGCCGTATCCGCTTTTTTAATAACGGGGGCATTACCAAGCGTGTTCTTTTTACATATTGGAATAGGAGTGGTAATTTTTCATCTCCTCTTATTCATTTTGTACACTTACGGTTACTTAATAGTGAAGATAGGACCAGTCAATACACTTAAGGAACAAATTAATACTGTCAAAACAATCCTTATGCCTGGTATGCCGATTGATAATACTCGAATTTTTGATCACTTTCCTGGTGCCACAACCATTATGGGTGGAGGATTACTGTATATCGCAGTAAGTGTATTATATATATTTTAAAATTGCTGAATTAGGTGAGATGTTATTTTGAAATTCAAAAGTGAAAGGATGTAGTAGAAGTGGAAAAAAAGCGTTTTTCAAGCAAACAAATTCAAATTGCGGCACTTGTTAGCTTTTGTGTAAGTGCTGGCTTACTGATACTATTCGGGGTTTATTCATATTTAAATGAAGATACACATGAAAAAGAGCAGGGAAAGGTTGCTGCTGAAACCGTAGACAAAGAAACAAGAAAAGTGGTTTTCGATGCATATGCCACTTCTCGTGGTAGCGGTATTTATATTGAAAAAACAGAGCTTGGTGATGATTATGCTGTACTTGATTACTACAAAAGTTATAAAGAATTTAAAGAAGGTGTAGATGCTACCAATATTACAGAAAAACAATATAAAGAGCATTGGACTGGATATGATCGCTATAAGCGTATGCCTTTAGAAGATTCAGTGTTTTTATTTTTAGAGTATCCAGAACTGCAAGATGTCCAAATCAACTATGCTTTTGGAAATGTTAAATTCAAAGCAAACGTGGACCGAACAAGGCTTGAGAAGTTTTTAAATCTTAAATTCCCTAAAAAAAGGGATGCTGTATGGGAAGAGAAGAGTTTAGGAGTTATTTATGATCTTAAAACAGTAAATAAGTTTTCTAAAGAATTCGTTAACGCCAAAAAGTGAAACCAAAATTAAAAACAATAGCCCTGTTAATGTACAGCAGGGCTATTTTAAATCTTAGAAAGGAATGGGATAATGCCTTCTGTATTTATTTTGGCTGAAAAGCCAATGGCAGCTGAAAAGCTTGCTTCACCATATCCACATAAGAAAAAAGAGGGTTATTTTGAAATTATGCCTTGCCCCACTTTTCCGAAAGGAGCCTATATTGGTTATTGTATTGGTCATTTAATTGAATTATGTGAACCAGCAGATTACAATCCTGAATTAAAAAAATGGTCGTTACAATCCCTGCCTATCATGCCAAGCCAATATAAGTACCGGGTGTCAGATGGGAAGCAGAAAATTCTCAATGTAATTCGTCAATTGTTAAAGGACCCCAATATCAAAGAGACGGTTGTGGCTACAGACGCAGGAAGGGAAGGTTCCAATATAGCGCATAGTGTATTGAACTTTATTGGTGATCGAAAACCACGCCGTCGTCTTTGGATTAGTTCTCTTACACAATCTGCTGTTAAGAAAGGATTTGAAGAATTAAGAGACGGAAAACAGGATCTTCTTTATTATGAGGAGGCAAAGTCTCGTCAAATAAGCGATTGGCTAGTAGGAATAAACTTAACTAGAGCTCTTACTCTTCTTTTATTGGAAAAAGGAATAAGTAAACATTTCGCTAAATCTTTCGGATCTAGTACTCTCTTTAGTGTAGGACGAGTACAATCCCCTGTATTAAAAATGATTGTCGATCGTGAAAAAGAAATTCAGCAATTTAAAAGTACCCCTTTTTGGACGATTAAATCCACCTTTAAGATTGGTGAACACACATATGAAGGTAAATGGTTTAATAAAACAGTGGATCGCTTTACAGAGAAGGAAGCAGCTAATCATATGGCCTCTCGTTTAAAGGGGAAACTTGCTGTTATTCAATCAATAGAAAAAGAAAGAATAACGCAAAAGCCTCCACAATTTTTCAATTTATCGTCATTACAGGTCGAAGCTAATAAACAATATTCATATACATCTGCTCGAACTTTAGAGATTGCTCAATCTTTATACGTAAGAGGGTATTTAAGTTATCCGAGAAGTGATAGTGCATATATCACAGCGGACGAAGCGGCAGAATTCCCACAAATTTTACAAGGTCTTTATACTACTTATCCAGAGTATGCTGCTTTTTTTCCGTTGCCTGTGAAAGATTTATCTACTGATGTGCGGTATACCAATCCTAAGCTTGTAAGTGATCATCATGCTATTTTGCCGACTGAGCAAGTGCCTAAACCCGGATCACTTTCTAAAGATGAAATGAATATTTACGATCTGGTTGTTCGTCGCTTAATTGCTGCACACTCGTTACCAGCTACTATAGACCAAACAAAAATTATTACGGTTACAGAGGGTGAAACTTTTCTTTCACAAGGGAAAGTTACAATAGAAGAGGGTTTTCAACGTGTATTACTAAGCAATGAAAAAAAACAGAAAAAAAACAAAGAAAACAACGAAGAAGAGCTATCTTTGCCTCCGGTTGAAAAAGGCTTAACAGGTCTGTGTCAACATCTAGGAGTTAATGAGGCTAAGACAAAGCCGCCAGCGAGGTTTACACCAGGAACGCTTATCAACATAATGAAGCACCCAACAAGATTCATGGAAATTTCGAATTGGGAAGATGAGAACTTGTTAAATAATACTTCTCTTCTATCTCTTGGAACAGAGTCAACTCGTTCTGGAATTTTAGAGAAGCTTCGAAAAGAAGAGCTGTATTATATTAAGTCTAATAAGGTTTATGCCTCCGAAAAAGGAATTCTTCTCATTGAAGCTTTAGGAAATGGAATGATACTCTGTTCGCCAGAATTGACTGCAAAATGGGAGCTAGTATTGAGTAAAATCGGAAAAGGAGAGTTTGACTCCAAACGATTTATTGATGAGAGTAGGAAATTGACTATCAGATTGATTGAGCAGTTGAAGGAAGAAGCGAACAATTGGGATTTTGCAAAATTGATAACAAAAGTTGAGGAAAAAAGCAACTTAGGAACATGTCCAAAATGCAAGAAAGGAAATGTACAAAACAAAGGAAGCTTTTTTGGATGTAGTGCTTATAAAGAAATTGGATGTACCTTTTCGATCAATCGCAAAGTAGCCAGTAAAGAAATTAGTGAAACACAAATAAGAAAGTTATTGGAATCAGGTAAAACCGATTTGTTGAAGGGGTTTAAAGGAAACGCTGGAAATACTTTTGATGCAATTTTAGAGTGGAACGATGCAAAACAAAGTTTGAGCTTTAAATTTCCTGAAAAGAAAAGAAATAATGCTAAGATTCTATCTGTGTGTTGTCCTTTTTGTAGCAAAGAACTTGTTCAATTTGAGAAAGGGTATGCCTGTTCTGGTGCAAAATTAAATAAATGTTCATTTAGCATGAGCCGATATTTTCTTGGTTCTGAGATTACAGTAAACCAGCTAACTAAATTAGTAACTCAGGGTCAGACAGACACGATTACTGTAAAAAAAGATGGAAAGACAAAAAAGATGAAGTTAAAATATCTGAAAGAAGAGAAAAAGGTTCAATTTTTATATGTAAATTAAATTTTTAACCCCTGTTGGTAATGGAGTCTTCCCCCATCAGGGGTATTACTTGTTGAAAAGATTATAAAAAAGAAAAATTCACTCTTCACACAAGTCTATATGCCCTACATAATATCCACGAATGATAAAACTTGGCTGGTTTAATACACATTGTAGTTTAAATAGCTTATTAAAATGAAAGGCAGGTGAAAAGCAGGTGAAAGCAGGCTGTTAAAAATGCAAAAGCCTGTGCTGCTGTAAAGATGACCAAAACAGATCAACATAGTCCTTCACTCAGAGAAATAGCAGAAAAGATATCAGCTTCAAAAAAATCATGTGAGCTATATGTTCTTATGAGTAAGGCCGCCTTGAAAGTCGAGTCACAATTCATGGTACCACTAAGGTTTTCAATATATGAGGGAACAATCAACGTATTCGTGCATGAGTATCATTCTGTTTATCGGAAAAATGTGGATGATCTGGTGAATGAACTATCAGAAATTGATGAAGAGCATAGAAAAGTAAATGTACTTTCCGATCAACTAATAACCTTCTTTATTAATGGAGAAAGATTAGAACATGCACTGGATGCTTGATAATAATTTAAAGGAGGGAAAAGGAAATCAACAGTAATTTAGTAATGTTGATTTAATTCATATGCTAAAACGTTATATTGATAAATTTGTGCTAAATAAACAAGTACCAAATGAGATATATACTCTTGCGTTGCCGAATGGAGATACTCTTTCCATGTCAGTTAAAGAGACTGTAGACCGGATTTATGCTGAAGGTAAAGGCAATGAAGTTAAAAAGACTTTAAAAGTTACCTTTGCTAGAAATTTAGAAATGGCAAAGGTCTTAGAAATCTTTGAGAGTTTAGCTTTTCAATTTATGCTAGATGATTATGGAAAACAGTCATCCGGAAGTGTAAAAAAGATTCTTGAAGAAGCAATTCGTCGACGAAATCACTTATTTCTTCATCTAGAGAGTGAGGAGAGGGGAACAGAATATTTTGAAGTGGTATTTGTTCCTAAAAATGAACACGAACCTTTTATTTTTATAAATAATGAAAATAGGAGTGAGGAGACTCACTATAGTAAGAAGGCATTTATTGAGAAGATAATGACAATAGAACCGTACATTGTTGAAGTGATTTAAGGTCCATTATTCTTGTTCTATACCTCTAAAAAGAAAGTAGTAAATTAAAGTTGTTGCTGATATAATGAAGGAAGTTACACTTTCTTTTATTACTTTTTATTTAACCACTTTAACAATATAGACCTTTCGGGTTTTAGATCTTTCAGCAACAGCTGTATATCTATTTCTCGAAAGGTCTTTTTTGTATTTTAAGAGAATAGGGGGCTGTAATGAATCATTTTTTCAGATCAGTTTAAGCGATTCAGGTAGAGAAATTATTTTCAGAAGAGAAAACGAGAGGTGTGATTTAGAATGCAAGAGACTATTCATCCTGTGTATTTTATTCATGGGACAGAAACATTTATAATTGATGAAGCGTTGAAAGAGATAACGCGAAAAGCGATATCTGAAGAGGACATAGAGTTCAATGTTTCCGTATATGACATGGAAGAAACGCCTGTAAATGCAGCAATTGAAGAAGCTGAAACCATGCCCTTCTTAGGAGATAGAAAGCTTATTATATGCAAAAATGCGTACTTTTTATCAACTACTAATGTAAAGACAAAAATAGATCATAGCCTAGATCGTTTGGAAGAGTATGTTCATAATCCTGCTCCTCATTCAGTATTTGTTATTGTATCTAATTACGAAAAAATAGATAAGCGTAAAAAACTTCCCAAAAAGTTGCTAAAAGAATCCGCTGTAATAGAAGCAAATGTTTCTAATCCAACGGCTGCTACCCGTTTCGTGGAAGAATCAGCGATGAAATTTGGAGTGAAAATAACATCCAATGGGTGTGGAAGGTTGTTGCAGATGACGGGTGTAAATCTCCTTCTTTTACATAATGAGATTGAAAAAATGTCTTCCTATGTGGGAGAGGGTGGAATAATAAACGAGGATGTGGTAGATCTCCTTGTTGCAAAAACTTTAGAACAGTCTGTGTTTACTTTGGTAGACAAAGTAATGAAACGTCAACACAAAGAAGCTTTTGGTATGCTTCAGGATTTATTTCGCCAAAAAGAGGAACCAATAAAAATTTTATCCCTTCTAACACGTCAAATTCGTATTATTCTTCATGTTTCTATATTGGAGAAAGAAGGGGTATCTCAAAAAGATATAGCTGCTCGGCTTAAATTGCATCCATATGCAGTAAAAGTAGCCATGCAACAAAGTCGCCAGTTTTCGCAGAGAGCTCTTTTGTTAGCCCTTGAAAAAGCAGCTAATGCTGATTTTTCTATGAAAACAGGAAACGACCAGGTAATGACTCTTGAAGTGTTTATTAGCAGTTTATAAATTACAGATACTTAAGAGATATTTCTATAGGGTTAAATACAAAAGAATACTACGTGAGTGATTAAGAAGAGATACGGAACATATACGTGTCTCTTTTGCTTTTAATAAGACATTTACATGAATCTTAATAAACAATAAGGATGTGGATATAAGATATGAACTTTTTTGACATTAGAGCTGAAGAAATAGAGAGACAATTTTTCCGTCGCTATAAACGGGGGTTGCATTTTTTGACAGGGAATAAAAAACAAAATGAGATAATAACAGTTTCCGCAAGTGCGATTATAGTTAAATCTTTAAAAGGAAAGAACCGTAATAAAATTAATCGGAAGAATGTTAGAAAAGCAATTGCATATTTGCTATTTAAAAGAACAGGTACTCGAAAAGACTTAGAACAGTTTTCAAATTTTAATTCCGCATTAATGGGATTGTTAAAGATGATTCTTATTGAAATTGCCAAAATCCATAAAACTGTAAAAGGGAAACTTCGAATTACAATTAAAGGTGTGCGTTTCTTTTTTAGTGGATTAGATCGTTCAGGTAGAGAAGATAAAGATTCGATTATTGAAGGAGGGGCAAAATTTATTTTATGCTCGTACTTCTATTTACGTGAAAAAGGTGTAAAAGCATTACACAGATTGTTTGAATTTATAAAAGAAAACAACCTGTATTTGCTTATTGATTCAGGAGAATATTCTAGGTTTAAAGCGAGTCAAAAAGGAAAGGTTCTTACCCCAATTAAACCTCTGGATTATGGAAATTTTATTAAAAAGTATAAAGAATTTCTTTGGGGATACATGAATCTTGATGTTACAGGTGATCCCATCCAATCAAAGGAGAATTTTGATTGGTTAAAAGAACACACTCAAATATCTCCTATTCCTGTATGGCATTGTGATACAAAAGATTGGAGGAAAAGCAGATGGGATGCACTTGAACAAATGATAGAAGAAGATCACGAGTTAATTGCTATTGGTGGTACAGTACACTTAGGCAAAAATATAGGAGTATATCGACAAAATGAAGTGAAGGACCGATTGTTTCACGAAATTTTCACTAGATTTCCCGACCAAAACTTTCATTGGCTAGGGGGATCAAGCTCAATACTTCTGAAGTATCCTTTCGTTTCTGCCGACTCCTCTGGCTGGTTGGAAGGGAGAAAGAGTCGTCAAATATATAACTTCCATGATAATGATATATTTACAGAAAAAAAGACGGGTTGGGAAAGTAAAGAATGTCTAGTACACAACGTAAGAGTGTTATCCTCTTTAGAGAGAATACATGAACAAGAGGGGATTCAATTGAGTCTCAATATTTCAGAAGAGTATGCCCTTACAAAACGAAACATTCAATTAAGCCTTTTCTGACATCTAGGATAAAGTGCAATTAACTCTGATTAGTTTCATCTGTAAAATTAAGAAACGATTATGTATTTGGGTATTTTATTATTAGTCGTCGTTCAATTTCTTTTGAACACGTTGCAGGTTACCATCTACAAATATGAATTCATATAGATAATTATTATCTAATATTACTTGGAAGGTTCGTTCGTTATCATGCCCTCCCTTGATCAGTTGTATAGAAGTGTATGCTTCATTCTGCTCCTGAAGAAAATCAAGAACTTGTCTATACTCTCTAAGTAAATGTTCTTCACGTTTGCTTTTTATTGGAGTAGAATTTTCAGAGTTACTTGACGCTGGATCTTCTTTATCTTTACTAGAGAAAAGAGATTTTAGTATATCGGATACTCTTTTAAAAAAAAGATCCAGTTTGGGCGGTTTCATGGTAGGCAACGACCTTTCGTAATATATGGTTTTATTGTCACTTTCTAGTAAAAAGTATGTACTTATTCATTTTAAGAAAAAACAACCGATAAAATCAATAAGTAAAATATTACATCAATGTGTTACATATGGATATCGTTCTCAATCCATAAATTAATACTATATGAATAATTTACTAGATAAGTTAGTGTCTTGTTTAAATAGGAATAACCAAAAAATAAAAGAGAAAATATACATAATAAGGAGATAGGGGAAATGAATAAACATACTAATTGGAAAATGCCATTTGCAAAGGCGGTAATCGCTGCTGGATTAATTGTAACACCAGTCTATGATTTAGTTCCGAATTTAGAGTATACAGTGTCTGCTGCCAATGTAGCAGAGACAGGTATAGATGAAAATATGAAGCAAGGGTGGGAACTATTAAATCAATGGCGTCAATCGCTCGGACTCTCTGTATTTCAGTTAAATTCTTCACTATTGGAGTCTGCCAAATCCCACGCAGAATATATGGCATATCACAACAGTGCAGACGGTCATAGTGAGCGTGAAGGATATGAGAAATTTACCGGTATTGGTCCAGAAGAGCGGGCTGAACACTTTGGATATACTGGACAAGCTACTGAAGTACTTGTTACTAAGGGTGGTCAAGCAGTTTCCGGAGTTGAAGGATTAATTGATGCGCCCTATCATCGAATTGCTATGATGGACCCTGCTTTAAAAGAGGGGGGCATCTATCAAGAGTTTGTTAATTCAGGTTGGAATCCATTGGTCATTAATATGGGGAAAGATTGGTTTGGCAATGAGGTTTCAAAAACAATCATGTATCCTTATAATGGACAGCTGGGAGTTAAGACTGGATGGCAAAATACCGAAATTCCAGATCCTCTTAGATATGAAACAAATTCATCTAAATTTGTTGGTTATCCAATTTCTGTTTCAGAATTTGGAGGGAGATCATTAAAGGCTGAAAAAGCATCTATCACAGATAGTAAGGGAAAACAAATAGAATTTTACTGCCTAGATGCTACAAAAGAATCAGTATTAAATACGATATTTCTCATTCCGAAAGAGCCACTTTCTTTAAATGAGACGTACCATGTTCAAATTGATGCTAGTTATAAATCTCCAAAAGGAGAACCTATGAAAAAGTCTTATAATTGGTCTTTTAAGACTGCTCGTACACACGCTATTAAAGGAGCGGATACTCGGGTAGCAAACGGGGGGATTAAACTAGCACAACTACACCTAACAAGCGGTGGACAACAACAGTTAAGTTATGAAGTTTATAAAGGCAGTAAGCTAATTCAATCCTTTAACACTCAAGGTGATCAACAATATAAAGGTTCGGGACTGACGGATGGAACAGACTATCGTTTAGTAGCTAAGTTAGGAAAACAGACCTGGAGTTCACCAATGAAAGTAAGCGGTTATAATCTGTCATTTTCCTCATCTATCCCAACATCTAGTGAGCTGGATAATATGGTGAGTGTTGAGGGAACAGAAAAAAGTATAGATTTATCGTCATATTTCATTGACCAAGATAGCGATACTCTGAAATACCAGGTAACTTCTTCGGATGAATCCATTGCTGAAGTATCAGTGATAGGAAATACACTTAAAGTAATGGCCAAAAAATCAGGGACAACCAATATTCTTGTCCATGCTACAGATACAAGAGAAGCGTCTGTGAGCACTTCATTCGCCGTTCAAGTAACAGAAGACGACAATGGTTCAGAAGAAAATCCTACTAATCAACCACCAAAAGCTAACAGCATACCAAACCTTAAAGGAAATAATTCTGATACCAAAACAATAAATCTATTAAACTACTTTACTGATGGCGATGGAGATAAATTGAATTTCTCTGCTACTTCTTCAAATGAAAACGTAGCAACAGTTTCAGTTAACAATGGTACATTATCTATTAAGCCAAAGAAAATAGGGCAAACAACTATTAAAGTAACTGCGGAAGATAATAAAGGTGGTAAGGCTTCAGAGTCATTCACCTATACAGTAGAAAATCGCGTGCCAAGTAGCAAAGTAATAGAAGATCATACAATGAATCTATCAGATCAACTTTATATTTTGGATTTGAATAAGTATTTTTCTGATGCGGATGGGGACAAATTAACTTATACTGCTTCATCGTCCGACAACACTAAAGCAATAGTTTCGATAAAAGAAAATCAATTAATTGTTCAACCTAAATCTTTAGGAAAAGCGGTTATTACAATTAAAGCAGATGATGGGCAAGGTGGCGTAGTAGAAAGGACATTCAATATTAGCATTAAAAATGATGCTCCTTCAACTAATCCAGGAGAAGGACCTTCTAAAGATATACCGCCTTTAGAAAAATTCAAAAAGGAGTTCAAAACATTTAAGGATATTCAATCTAATAAGTCCTTTCTTGTAACAATAAAGGGGAATCTTGATCGTTCTACCGTTACTGAAAAAACTGTATTTGCCTTAGATAACTTCGGGAACTTAGTTGATATTAAGGTTGAGGCACTATCGAGCACACAAATTAGAATCATTCCTAAAAGTGGAGGATGGACAACTGGACAAACATTTACTATTTATCTTGATGATGAAATTAAAGGACTAAACGGAAAGAAATTAAAAGAACCTGTAAAATTTACATTTACTGTTCAATAAAAAATGATAAAAACCTTCTCTATTGCAAATAGAGAAGGTTTTTTTAAATTTGCTCTTCAAATTTCAGAGTTTCCCTTCATATTTACTTGCAGAAAGTATTTTCTTTATATTGAAGGGAGTTTACTTGAATGAAAAAAGAAGCATTGTCCAAGCGAAAGAAACGTCTTGCCACAGCTTTAATGGTTGCCCCTATGGTGGCAACAAGTATTCCGGTAGCAGACTTAACAGGTTTGTCAGAAGTAGGGAAGGCCGAAGCCGCTGGAGTATTTGCTGGGGGAGACGGGACTGCGGCTAATCCGTATTTGATTGCTAGTGCGTCCCAATTAAATGATATAAGGAATAACTTATCTAGTCACTTTAAGTTAACTACAAATATTAATTTATCAGGCATTGAATGGCAACCAATAAACGGATTTACAGGCGCATTTGATGGGAACGGTTATGAAATTCATAACCTAACGATTAATTCAAAGGAAAATTATAGTGGGCTTTTCAGCCAAACAGGGGCAATCATCAAAAACTTAGGGCTAGTTAATCCGAATGTGAAATCAAGTGGCTACTATACAGGTTCACTCGCGGGAAAATTAACAGGTAATGTAGAAAATGTGTATGTCCGTGGGGGGAGAATTGAAGGAGTAACATTTGTTGGTGGAATTGCGGGGGATTATTATGGTTGGCAAAAGAGTATGAAGAGGGTATACAGCACTGCGGAAGTGACTGGTACCGATACTGGTGCCGGAGGTCTGGTAGGTACTCATACATCTGGTACAATAAAGGACGCTTATTCAACCGGAAAAACAACAGGAAAGCAGCAGGTAGGCGGTTTAGTAGGGAGCCTGAATGCTAGTGGAGTTACAAATCTAGAAAATGCCTTTGCCACAGGAGCTGTTGAAGGAACAAGCCAAGTAGGTGGAGTTGTCGGGTACAACAGTTATGGGACACTAAAAAGTGTATTTGCATTAAATCCATCAGTAAAAGGAACAACGGTAGTTGGTAAAGGAATTGGAAAAGTTGTTGAGCAAACTTCACAGGATGTTTCAATTCTTGACAAGATGGGAGGCAACGGTGCTGTTAACTATGAAACCCAGCTTATCGAAGAGGAAAAGGTAACTGACAGTCAATCATATAGTGGATTTGACTTTACGAACGTGTGGGAACCGGGAAAGAATGATCTACCGCAGCTTCGATTTAAAAATAATCCTGATCTTATAAAACCAAAATATGAGAAAAAGATCACTGTGGTTATCCATGATGGAAAGTTATATAACCCTGTCTATGATGCAGAGGATTTAAAAATTATTCGAGAAAACAATCCTTATGTTCTCTTGAATGATATTAACTTATCTGAAATTGAGTGGCAGCCAATAAAAGATTTTTCAGGCATATTTAACGGGAATGGCTTTGAAATTCATAACCTTACGATTAATTCAAAGGAGCATTATAGTGGGCTTTTCGGCCAAACAGGAGCAACCATCAAAAACTTAGGGTTAGTTAATCCGAATGTGAAATCAAGTGGCTACTATACAGGTTCACTCGCGGGAAAATTAACAGGTAATGTAGAAAATGTGTATGTCCGTGGGGGGAGAATTGAAGGAGTAGCATTTGTTGGTGGAATTGCGGGGGATTATTATGGTTGGCAAAAGAGTATGAAGAGGGTATACAGCACTGCGGAAGTAACTGCTTCTGATGCTGGTGCCGGAGGTCTGGTAGGTACTCATACATCTGGTACAATAAAGGACGCTTATTCAACCGGAAAAATAACAGGAAAGCAGCAGGTAGGCGGTTTAGTAGGGAATCTTAATGCTAGTGGGCCTACAATTGTGGAAAATGCTATTACAGCAGGAATCGTTGAAGGAACAAACCAAGTAGGTGGAATTGTCGGATACAGTAGGTATGGGACACTAAAAAGTGTATTTGCATTAAATCCATCAGTAAAAGGAACAACAGCAGTTGGTAAAGGAATCGGCGGCGCTGAGGGTACAGATGTAAAATCCATGTATTCTTATAATGGGATGGAAGGTAGCGGTAATAATAATCAAATAAGTGGAGAAATATCTAAAGAACAGTCCTTAAGTAAGACAAGTTATATATCAGATGGTAGCTTTGATTTTATGGATTCAGAAAACTCACCAGTATGGGGGATTGATGAGGGTAAGACCTTACCATATTTGCTTTTTTCACCCTCTAAAATAGTGTATAATCCTGAAACTGGAACTTGGATAAGTGAGAATAAACCACCAGAATCTACTGCAGTTCCAGATCAAACACTGGAAATTGGAACGAATGCGGTGATTGATTTATCTCAGTATTTTAGTGATCCGGACGGAGATGACCTTTCTTATTCTGTAGAGCTAAGCGATGACACAGTAGCTTCATATGTAATTTCTAATGGTCAACTGACTTTAACCCCATTAAAAGAAGGACAAACCACTCTAACTGTGACAGCGGCAGATGGGAAAGGCGGTACGACTACTCAGGAAATAAAATTATCTGTGAAGAAGAAAGAAACATATGTAGATGTGACTTTCCACTGGCTGCCGGTGAAGAATGCGGTAAGCTTTAAAATTAATCGGAATGGCTCGCTCTTGGGAGAAGTATCAGGCAACCAAACATCTTATACGGATCATACAGCGAAATTGGGCGAAACGTACCGTTATCGAGCCGTTCCTGTGTATGAAGATGGTTCTGAAGGGGAACCAATTGAAATTGAAGATATTGTAGTAGAAACAGATAAACCGATTGACGTACCGGCTCCAGAACCGGAGAATCCGACTGATCCAACCGATCCAACCGATCCAGAAAATCCAACGGACCCGAGTCCAGTTGATCCAACTGATCCGGAAAATCCGACAGAGCCGAATCCGGTTGATCCAACTGATCCAGAAAATCCAACGGAACCAAATCCGACTGATCCAACCGATCCAGAAAATCCGACGGACCCGGAGCCAACTGATCCAGAGAACCCAACGGACCCGAATCCAGTTGATCCAACTGATCCAGAAAATCCAACGGAACCAAGTCCGACTGATCCAACTGATCCTGAAAAACCGGCAGACCCGAAACCGTCGATCCCGCCAATCATCGGAGAGGATTTCATTACACTGGAATGGTACGCCATTGACGGGGCAGCTTACTATGAAATTCATCAGGATGGCCAAAAGGTGCACACGCAGAAGGAAAATGGCACAGACTTTTACAGCCATACTTTAGAGGGGCTGAAAAAGGGCGCAAAATATCATTTTGAAATCATTCCGTTTGCCGCAGATGGCACGGAAATGGACGATGATGCCATTGAAGTGGGCGATGTAGAAGTCCATCCAGCAATGGATCTTATCACAAAAGTGACTGGCAATGAAGTAGCGGTTGAGTGGTCCTCTCATCCAAAAGCGGCTGCCTACCTAGTCACTGTGAAGGATATGAAGGGACAAGTGGTGGAAGAAACCCAAGTGAAGCCGGCAGAAACGTCGTTCTTTCTTGCGAATGCCGGACAGTACCGCGTACAGGTTCAGCCTTTGGATGACAAAGGAGAGAAAATGGCGGGCGCTTCCACGGTCTTTAACATTGAGAAGGACTTTATTGCCACACCGCCTCGTGACCTGAAAGCCGAAGAAGTCACAACCGACCATGTCACGCTTTCCTGGACAGGAAAAGAGAATGTGACCTATATTGTGGAACGGGATGGCCAAGAAGTGGCTCGCACCAAAGAGACCATTTGGACAGATAAGCGAGTGAAGGACGGAACCACGTACACTTACAGTGTAAAAGCGGTGGAGCACGGGCACGAAAGTGAACCGGTGACCCTGGCAGTCTCTGTTCCAGAGAAGAACCAGTCGCCAACGGCCGGCATGATCCGTCCGCAAAAAACAGTGCGCGGTGTGACTCTTGCCATGAACCTCCATGAATATTTCAGCGATCCAGATGGTGATCCGTTGACGTACCAAGTCACAATGGAAAAGAACGCGCTAGCTGGTTTTGCCCTGACCGATGGACAGCTTGTGTTTACGCCTCATCAAGTGGGCAGTTCGAAGGTGACGGTTCGGGCAGAAGATGGACGAGGTGGTTTTGTGGAAAAAACATTTATGTTTGAAGTCGAAAACCAAGCGCCTACGGCATCCGTTCTTCCAGCGATGACATTGAAAGAAGGCACACAGGAGAAAACACTGGACCTGTCCTCGCATTTTAAAGATGCGGACGGGGATGAATTGACCTTTACCCTGGAAGGAGCCAGCACAGAAGCTTATGAAGCGAAAGTGGATGGCACCACATTGAAGGTGACACCAAACGCACCGGGAACAGGCAAAGTCACGGTGACAGCTGCCGATGCCTATGGCGGCAAAGTGTCCCGTACACTCGCTGTGACAGTGGAAGCCGACCTGCCGGAAGCGCCAACCGGATTGAAGGCAGAAACGACCCATCAGAACGCCGTTCTGACATGGAAGGCGTCGCCAAGTGAGGTAGAAGGATACATTATCAAGCGAAACGGCAAAGAAATTGCCCGTACGAAAGAAACCGCCTATACGGATAATGGACTGGCTTCGGATACTTTGTACAGTTATGAAGTCACCGCCTATACTGCGAAAGGACGGGAAAGCGCACCGGCAAAAGTGACAGCGAAAACCACAGCCGCTGGCATGGCTAACGTAAAAGCGGTCTATGAAAACGGAAAAATGTCTGTTTCCTGGTCAGCCTATGAAAAAGGCGGAGAGCCAGCGAGCCTGTACAAAGTACAGCGCTATATTCGATTGGAAGATGGTACGTTCAAAGCGGACGGCGCTTCGCAAAATGTGAAGGATACGTCTTTCCAAGACACCAAAGCAGTAACGGAAGGAGCTGTTTACCGGTACGAAGTCACTCCGCGAATCGGTACAAAAACTTTGTTTGAGGCAGCCGGAACCTCCAATGAAGTGCAGGTGCCAAAACAAACTGGCGGTGGACAGGAAGAAGAAGCTACGGTACAAAATGTACAGGCAAAAGCCCAAGATGGCAAGGTTCTTCTAACCTTTGATGCCTTAACAATGAAGGGAGAAACTCCTTCTTTGTACCTGATTAAACGGTATGTGAAGCAAGACGACGGTTCGTTCCGCAAGGAAAGCACTCAATATCAGACAAGCAGTACGTCCTATGAAGATACACGGGTGCAAGAAGGGGCGACCTATCAATATGAAGTCATCCCTCGATTTGGCACGAAAACGGTGTTTGAAGCCGCTGGCTTCTCCAATGAAGTCACACTGGCGGCAAAAGACGCGCCGGAAACAGGCGGCACAACGGAAGAAGAGCTGGTAAATGAGGATGTAGGCGGCTTAATCATTCATATGAATGGCACAGAAGCCGAATTGTCCTGGCCAGCTGTCGAAGGGGCGGACCGCTACCGTGTGGGCGCCTATGTAAAAGGGGAAGACGGCAAATGGAAGCCGCTCACCTATCCGCAAAATGCGATCGGCACAAGCACAACCTTTAAAGGATTGCCGGAAAATACAGAGGTGAAGTTCATGGTGTCTCCTCGGATCAACTATGTGTATGACTATACTCAACGGGTAGATGGTTCTGAGCAGAGCGGAGAGCTGCCAAAGCCACCGGAGAAAGAGCCGGAAGCGCCGGTTGAAACAGTCACACCAGCCGCTGTGACGGCCACTGTGACTAAGGACGGGCAGTATGTCATCACTCCGTCCAAAACGGAAGGGCTTGACGGGTACCGGATTCAACGCTATGTGAAGCAGGAAAACGGCTCCTATACCAAGGACGGTTCTTCCAGAACCATCAGCGGCACAGACCCTTATGTGGATACCACGGTGAAGAAGGGGAACGTCTACCGATATGAAGTGAAGCTTCGGATTAATCGCTCATACGAGCGAGACGCACATCTGTTAGATGATGTCACGTTCCAGGAAAGCGGCAAGCCTGCGTTGTTCTTCCCTCAGCAAGAAGGCGGCATCTATATCGTTCAACGGTATACGGAAGATGGTGAAAAGTATGGCGAACCGGTCGAAGTAAAGGAATCCTTCTTTATTGAAGAAGAAGAAGGCGACTTTAAATATGAAGTGTCATTAAAAAAATAAGTTTCAATGCTAATAGCAAGCAATAGTAAAAAAACATGTTAGCAATATAAAAAAGCCCGGCAGAAGAGAAATATCAACTTCTGCGGGGCTTTTTCGATTTTAGTACGAAAAGGTATAGTATCATATGAAAAATTTGAGCAAAGAAAAAAATTTATCCTTCTAATATCTGAGAATCACGTCATCATTTCTACAAAGATAATTTTAAATAATTGACTCGAACCTAACAAAAAGTAGTGGAGGGTGTTTAATTATATGAAAACGTCATTTAAACAGGATTGGAAACTTCGAAGCTACCGGAAAATTGTGAAATCAGTTTTAGCTTTAGAAGAAGAATATGGTGCTTTGAGTGATAAGGAACTACGTGCTAAAACAACTCAATTTAAACAACAGCTTAAGGAAGGAAAGGAATTGAATGACCTCCGAATAGAGGCGTTTGCAGCAGTAAGGGAAGCTGCCTATCGAGTATTGGGTTATCGTCATTTTGATGTACAGCTTATTGGAGGTTTGGCATTAGTTGAAGGGAACGTCGCGGAAATGAAAACAGGAGAAGGGAAAACCCTTACTACCACTCTTGCTGCATATCTTCGAGCTCTTGAAGAGAAAGGCGTTCACATAATCACAGTTAATGAGTATTTAGCGGAGCGTGATTGTAAGGCAATGGCTCCTATACATGAAATGCTTGGCTTAAAAGTAGGTATGAATATGGAAGGGATGAAACCTGAAGAAAAAAAAGCTGCCTATCTATGTGATATTACATACGGTACAGGTAATGAATTTGGCTTTGACTATCTTAGAGATCATCACGTGTATTACAATCATCAGAAAGTACAACGTCCATTTCATTATGCAATTATAGATGAGATAGATAGTGTACTAATTGATGAAGGACGTACACCTTTGATCTTGGCTGTCCCCTTTCTTACGGATCAATCCTTATTACAAGATTGTCAGCGGTACATCACCATGTTGAAAAAAGGTACTCATTATGAAAAGGAAAAAGAAAGTAAAGTTGCTGTATTAACAGAGGAAGGAATTTCTTATTTAGAAGATCAAATGGGAATTTCTAATTTATATGATATAGAAAATAGAGCATTATTACACCGATTAAATCAAGCGTTAACAGCCAATGTCTCAATGAAAAAAGAAGTAGACTATATCGTATCAAAAGAAGGGAAAATTGAATTAATTGCTCCAACAACAGGTCGAATAATGGAAGGACGTAGTCTTAGTAATGGTTTACATCAAGCAATTGAAGCAAAAGAAGGGGTGGGTCTAACGCTTGAAAATCGAACACAATCTGTTGTGACACTTCAGCACTTCTATCAAAAATATCCAATACTAGCGGGCCTTACAGGTACTGCTAAAACAGAAGAAAGAGAATTGTACAATCTTTACGGTGTGAAAGTTGTTACGATTCCTACAAATAAACCTGTGATAAGAGAAGATCATAAGGATGAGATATACCAAACAAAAGACCAAAAATACAAAGCCATTGTACAAAGAATTAGTGAAGTCTTTCGTACAGGTCGTCCTGTATTAGTAGGTACAGTTTCAATTGAGCAATCATTTGAATTAGCTAAGTATCTTGATGAAACAGATATACCATTTGAAGTACTCAACGCTCATTCCTCCGAACACGAAGCTCAACTAATTAGACGGGCAGGGCAATATGGAAATGTTATGATTGCTACAAATATGGCTGGTCGTGGCACGGATATTTTACTAACACCGGAAACTAAAAGATTGGGAGGATTATATGTCATTGGGACAGAAAGGCATGAGAGTCGTCGCATTGATTTACAGATGATTGGTCGTGCTGGTCGTCAAGGAGAGCCAGGGGATTCAATCTTTATGACTTCTTTAGAGGATGATTTATTCATTAGAAATATTAATGAAAATAGAAAGGAGTGGCTTCAAACTCTAAAAGCAGATGAAAATGGACGAATTATAAAGGAAAAGAAAGTTCGTTCTTTTACTGATCATTTACAAAAAGTGTGCGAATCTATACACTATACATCACGTGATTATATGATGAAATTAAATAGTGTAATTAATGCGCAGCGCGACCATTTGTATGACTTAAGAAATACCTTGTTAGATCAAAAGAGTTATCGATCTTTGTTAAATGATGCAATCTCCTTCACGATTGGCAGAGTCTTAGAGGATTATATGGAACAGTTGGCGTTATTTGGTGATGAAGAATATATAGATCCTCCTGAATCTGTCCTATTAGAGAAACTACATAGTATTCTTCCAATAGAGACTATTCCTGAATTAAAAGAAGTGAGCAAAAGGCAACTACATGAATTTCATAAAAGTTTAGACTTATTAAGTAGCACCATGCTCGATGAGACAGAGGAAGAAGTGCTTGAGCTTTGTAGAATTCAATCAATCCAGATCATAGATAGTCAATGGTTAGATCTGATTGATATTATGGAACATTTACAAGAAGGTATTCATAACAATTCGTATGCACAGGAGCAGCCACTTCGAGCTTATATGATGGAAGGTCATACAGTTTTTCTTCATATAGAAGAAAAACTAATGAAAAAAATCGCTCGTTGTACCGCTTCAATTATCGAGAAAGAACGTCGGGAAAAAGAAGAATTGCTTCAATCAATGAATGAAGGTATTCAAACGAAAGAGGCTGTATAAATACAAGAGTTCAATGATGGTGGATTAATTAGAATCAATTCGTATTTTAAAAGCTATTCATTACTAAAATATCCTTAACAATTAAAAGTAATGATTTCATTCAGTTTCGATTGTAGAAAGAATTAAAACTCAGTATAATGAGTATTAGCAACAATTTATTTTTCTTTTTTTCAGTTTAACAATTATAACAATAATAAAGCCCATTGGGTGATTTGATCTAACAGTAATGCCTACTGTTAATGAACAATCATTCCAATGGGCTTTTTTTGCTGTGGAAAAAAAACATTTTCAGGAGGAATAACAATGACTGCATTAACAAAAGAAAGAATCCTATCATTAAGAAAAAAAATGATCGAAAAGGAGTTTGAACAAAAGGGCATAGCTCTGGGAGTTCATGAATTTAAACTGAAGTTAAAAGATCCGGTATCTTCCTATCTTTCTTATACGCAAAAGAACCACTGGAATACTTGGTTCTACGGATCAAAGATGATGGATGAATTAGTGGAGTCACTTACCAAACAAATTAGAAAAAAAATTGAGAGTATGAAAGACTGGGACGAAACAAAAATATTCATTGAAAGTTTATTCTTTGGACAATACGAGTTAATTAGTATTCAACCGCTGTTTCAGTTGATTGAGGAGGGGCGTCAGAAAGCTGCTGCTTATCGACACTATAGAATTGACATGTCTGAACATGAGAGACAGATGGTTTCTAAGGAAGAAGAGCGTTGTCTAAAAAATGATTATGATGAAGGTATGAATGAAATAAAAAAAGCAGAGAGGAATATAGAGTTATTGGCACGAGTAGTTAACTTAAAGTATGCTACTGCCGAACAACGGACACAACTTATGAAAGAAAACATTCCGCTTCAACTTACAATTAGGAAAAGACAACCTGGTGGTAAAGGAAAAGAAGTAGAGGAATCGATTTATGGAATAATATCCGGTCCGAAGGTGAGTAAAAAAAGACATAATAGAGAGCTCTATTTTCCGAAATATGGAGCATCATCAATGGTTAAAGTTGTAGATCTACCAATCATTTTAGCTGAAGCATTTATCATCAATACATTGGAAGCTTTTTTGTTGAACAATCGAGATCACTATAGGTTTGCTCTAATGCAAACACTCTTTATGAAGTGCTTTGATCCCGAAACCAAACATTTACATCTTCCATATATAAATGAGAAGTTTCAAGCGGACCTGCATAAAGCGTTCGAAGATGCTGGTCTTATGGATCAAGTAGTTGCTATTTGGCCGCAGGGTGGCTCCGCAAAAGATATGATGGAAGCTTTCTACTTATCTACAAATGAAAAAGGACACATTGAACACATAAGGAATAATCTAGTGCTATTTACTGCGATTCCTGAACTTTTACGTCAAGCTGGTCAGGTAGTATTGAAGACAGAGCACCTTCTTCAACAGAGATCAGATTACGCAAAATCATTTGAAACAAAAAAACACATTAACAAAAAAACACAACAAGTTATGGAAAACAATGTATACTTAGATATTTTCGGATATGTGGAATTAGATAATGATGTAGATTTGAATGTGTTCAAAAAACTTGAAGAGGAATTTGTAGCTTTTCAAAAGATTATACCTTTAATCAAAATGAAGGATCATAGCTTCCGTATTAAGAAATTAGGACACCATCGTGCAGCGGGTCTATATTTTCCTTATCATCGTGCAACGATTGTAGATATTGATTCTCCTAGTTCCTTTGCACATGAGTGGGCTCACTCTATTGATTTCACTTTCTTAGGCAGTGGATACATGTTGAGTGAAGGTCTTGCATTTCGACGGGTCCTGCATGTATATGAAGAAGTTTTACAAAGAAAAGTAGATCAGTTACCAATTGATGATCCGTTCAAACAGCAATGGGAAGGGAAATCAAAGTATAATTCTTCTTATTATCTTATGCCAACAGAAGTATTTGCTCGTTCTTTCGAGTTATATCTGTATCAGAAAAGAGTCGAGACTTCCTTTTTAAAACCCAAATATGAGGATATTGTATATCCTGAAGATCAACGCTATTTACAGGTAGTCATCTGTTATTTTGATGACTTAATGAGCCAACTTCAGAAAAGAAAGGATCAAGAAGAGGTTACCCTTATATCAAAGGTAGAAAAAAATGGGGAAATCCAACAACCAGTAGGATTAGTGACAGTTGCAAGCCTTCCGGAAAAGACATCAGAGAATTACAATGCTGAGAAAAATATAGTCCAACCAGTTATGTTAGAGAGTAATGCGGAAAGAGATTGCGTTCAATTATCGCTTTTTTAAATAAATGTTTTAAAGGAATGGAAGAAATAAATTAAGATTTTCACTAAAGAACTAAAAGCAATATCAGGAGATTCTTTCGAAGGCAGTATTTAACGAAAGATCTCCTGTTTTATTTTAAGAAAAGCACTTAATGAAATGAGGAAAAACTTCTTAAGGATTAATAGGAAAATAAGTGGAGGTACCCAGAAAATGGATTTGCTATTAATAGTAGGAACAGCTGGTTTTGTTGGGTTAGTTATTTTGTGTTTTGCTCAGGCAGAGATAAACAGGATTAAGAAAGAAGCATATAAACAAGGATTAAGAGAAGGCAGAAGTAGCCGTTGGGAAAGATCCAAATAACTCAAATAGAAAAATATTTTTAACACAATACATAGAAGAGAGAAAGGACATATCTTTATGTACACATGCCAATTTTGTGGTCTTGAAAGCACCTTTGAAAGTGGTGATTTTCAACTAGATCAATGGAATAAAGGGTTTTGGTGTGAAAGCTGTGATGGTTATACCTATATACAAGAGGATGCTGTTAAACACCGTTTTACACTTATTCTTGAGGAAAGGTCATTAAATGAATCACACATTGATCCACCGCCAATAAAGTTATCAAAAAGGCTTTCACCTTATAGATATCCTGGTGGTAAATCAAAAATGATAAATTTATTGTACTCCCATCTGCAACAAGCAAAGTCAAAAGTGTTAGTCTCTCCCTTTACTGGAGGGGGAAGCTTTGAATTAGCAATGTTAGAAGCAGGAGTTGTGGAAAAGCTATATTTAAATGATCTAGACATAGGGGTATATTCCCTTTGGTGGGTTATAAAATACATGCCATATGCACTGATTGACCGATTACAGACTATCGTACCTACTCATGAACATTTTTTTACCGCTCAAACAGCCATAAAGCAAGATTATGTAGGGTTAAATGCTGTGGAAGCGGCTTGGGCCTCATTATTGGTAAATCGGTTAGCTTATAGCGGTATAGTCAAGGCAAATCCTCTTGGCGGTAAAAATGGTAGTCAAAAGAAATTACTTTCTCGTTGGAATCCGTCAGCCCTTATTAAAAAGATTGAGAAGATTCATTGTTTAAGTGATCATTATGAAATCACACAGGAAAGAGCTGTTGAACTCATTGAGGAAGCTTATTGGCAAAGGGAAACAACAATCTTTATTGATCCCCCATATTTTAAAAAAGGGAAAGATCTTTATCATTGCTACTTCACAAAGGAAGATCATTGTAAACTTGCTTGCTTGTTAGATACATTGCATTTTGGTTTTGATGGAGCAGACATTGTTCTAACATATGATTATGAACGATGGATTGAAGGATTATATGAGTTTCCCAAAAAAGAGGTTATTGGAAGAGTTTATTCAGTATAATCAAGAATTTAAAAAAAAGCTATTGAGACAAGGGGCATGCTGTTTTTCAAAAAGCTTATTGTATAGTGATAATAAAGTTATTGAATTTTGATTAAAAAGATAAGAGCCTTACTACATTCTATATGCAGCAAGGCTCTTTAAAATTGTTTCAAATTATATCCATCTACTTATGTAATACTTAAAAAATGAATAATAAAGTTGTTTACTTCTTGTTGAACTAACGCATCCGTTAGTTTAAAATATTGCAACAAAAAAATCCTTTAGATTTTAAGCCTTTTATGTAAATGTTCTAAACTACGTATAGCAAAGGCTTTGGCATCTTTATTTTTTGATGTTGAAATTTCGTTCACTACTTCGAGTAAATAGTTATCCTCTATTGTCCCTTTGTTGTGCCCTTCTGCACATTCACTTAGGAACAACATTAAATAAAACTGGACTTTAGAGTTTGGATGTTGCCGCATTTTTTCGATCATATATCTGATTAACTCGTTATTTGTCGAGAGAACCTTAGTAAATAAACGGTCTATTTCACCTGTTTTCCCTTTTGCAATTATTGCATCGATTTTGTCATAGTAATCTTTCATTTCTTGTTGCGATAGACTCGTATCAAACATATCAATTTCGTCTTCTTCAATGTAATTGACGAGTCCAGTAATAAATTCTTCAAAATTAACTGCTAATTGAAACTCTTGTTTCTCCTCTACATCAATAAAAGTAACAGCGGGAGTTTTTCTTTTTCTATAATCTAAACAGATAAATATCGGTGGTTCTGCCGATACAATTATTAATTTTTCACTTCTTATTCCCCATTCTTTACGCAAGTATATATTATCTAATAATCCTGGATTTTCTCCAATACCATATAAATAATCTACATGCACTGAATTATTAGCCCAACTGTTGGCAGTAGATGTAGGGAAGTACTTCTTTTTTAAATAAAACCCATTCCTGTTACTCATTAAGTTAATATATAAAGTGGGCAAATCAATATTCAGCTCAAATTGTACTTTTTGAAGCATTTCTATCTCTAGTTCACCTAAAAAATATTCATCAAATTCTTCTTCCCATAAGATTAATTCCATTTCCACAACTCCCATTTTATAAATAATACTTACAATTACACTATTTCCCCAAAAAACTGATACACCTCTAATAATGTAATATAGGAAGTATTTTTTTAGTTGAAATATCCTCCAATCTGTAACTAAACTGCCCCGTTCGTATTATAAGGTCAGCCAGATTTTTCTGGTTGATCTTTTTTGTTTAGGATTTATCCTATCGGTAGCCGGGGTA